>NZ_JBMKHN010000011.1:0-149406 GCF_049238425.1 Enterobacter cloacae complex sp. IR5401
GACGTTGATAGGTCGGGTGTGTAAGCGCAGCGATGCGTTGAGCTAACCGATACTAATGAACCGTGAGGCTTAACCTTACAACGCCGAAGGTGTTTTGGCGAAGAGACGAAATTTTCAGCTTAGATTCAGAGTCCGAAGGATTTTGCGCTGAGACAAGGCGGCAAACGAAGGAAAGGAAGGAGCATACTGAGGTATGTGACTGACTTTACGAGAGCAGCCAACGCAGTATCAGTGCGAAAGACACAGGAGAGAGCACAAGAATTTGCCTGGCGGCTGTAGCGCGGTGGTCCCACCTGACCCCATGCCGAACTCAGAAGTGAAACGCCGTAGCGCCGATGGTAGTGTGGGGTCTCCCCATGTGAGAGTAGGGAACTGCCAGGCATCAAACAAGTGAAGAGGCCATCCGCAAGGATGGCCTTTTTGCGTTTGTTTGCTGAAAAACGGCAGGCCGTAAGGCGAAGCCGCCATCCGGCAACTCAGAGCGCACTATCCACATTCAAACGACGCAATTGCCGCTGATGGAAACGCCCAAGGATCAGCACCGTCGTTAACGCACCAAGCAGCGCGCAAAACATATCAGACTGGGTATCCCATGGATCGCCCTGCGTCCCCAGAAAATCATCCGCACCCTGTCCCATCGCCAAAGCAGCCCACCACTCAATGAGTTCATAGGTGGCGCTAATGGCCAGAGCAACACAGCACACCAGAAACCCCGTCATCTTATGTCCACGAACATACCCACCGCGCAGCAGAATTTCTCGCGCTGCCAGTGCGGGAACCAGCCCCTGGAAGAAGTGACCGAGCTTGTCATACGGATTTCGGCTAAGCCCGAGCATCTCCTGAACCTCAAAACCAACCGGAACCTTTGCGTAGGTGTACATTCCACCAACCATCAGAATGATGGCGTGGAAGAAAACCAGAGTATAGAGAAGGGGAGTCAAAGGGTATCGCCGGTGTGTGGCAAGCAGAAGTGGGATGATGATAATGACGGGCGTCACCTCCATCAACCAGGTGACGCGATCGCTCGTGAACAGGCCGGTATAAAACAGGATCATCAGCAGGAGCAGTGACCCGGCTTTTAAAGCAGATAAGGTCATATCATTTTCATTGTCAGGAAAAAAAATCACTATTACCTGACAGAAGGGAAAATTCAATGCGTAGCGGGGACAGAAAAGCAAAAACCCAGCCATAGGCTGGGTTCTTTAAATAGTGGTGCCCGGACTCGGAATCGAACCAAGGACACGGGGATTTTCAATCCCCTGCTCTACCGACTGAGCTATCCGGGCAACGGAGCGCATTAAACCGCAATCGCGCGCGATCGTCAACATTATTTCGGGAAAAGCTGTTCAACTGCTTAAGTTTGCGGCAATCTGTCCGTTTGTGCCCTGGAATTGCACAAATCTTCCAGACAGTTCAGGCAAGATGTGACAATGCTGACGGTAAGAGGAGGGCAGTATGGCAAACGACTGGCTTGAGCTGCGTCAGCATGCAGAAACAGGTATTGAGACAATTAAGGCGCATTTCGAAGGACATGCCTTTGATCCCCACTGGCATGATAGCTATCTGGTCGGAATAACCCTTTCCGGTACGCAGCAGTTCCACTGTCGCCGTGAACGCCACCGTAGCCAGCCGGGCGATGCTTTTTTACTTGAGCCCGGGGAGATCCATGACGGTGATGCGCCGGTAGAGGGCGGCTTTACTTATCTGACCTTTTATCTGGATGAACACTGGCTCACCCATACGCTTCAAGGCCTGTATGACTCTACTCCCGGGAGTTACACTCTCCACTTTGCCCAAACGCTGACGCGAGAGCCTCAGTTGGTGCGCGCTATCGGTGATACATTTGCCTCGTTGCATAACGATGAGATGAAGATCGTCCAACAGAGCACAATGGATAACCTGCTCTCTCAGATAACTACCCACTGCCACTGGCGTAAGAAACTCCCGTCGCAATTACAAAGCTCCGCTGTAGCGCATCGTGCCCGCGACTATCTCTATGCGCATATCGGCGAGAACGTGGGGCTATCAGACCTTGCCCGCGAGACGGGTACGGATCGCTTTACCCTCACCCGCTGTTTTAAACGCGAATTTCACCTGGCACCGCACGCCTGGCTTATCCAGCTGCGACTGGCAAAGGCCCGACAGATGCTGGCGTGTGGGGAACTGCCTGTTGATGTTGCGACGGCAGTGGGTTTTGCCGATCAAAGCCATCTTGGTCGCTGGTTCCAGCGTGCATACCGTATTTCTCCGGCACACTACCGCCGGTTGTGCACAAACCTTCCAGACGTTTCCAGAAAATAACGGCACATTCGTGGCTCTAATAAAAAAGGAGTCACCTGTGAATTTATTACCCTTCCTGCTGTTTGCATTTGTCGCCTCGATTACACCGGGGCCAACCAACATTCTGGTACTGGCTAACAGTCAGCACTTTGGTGTAAAAAATACGGTTCCTGCGATCCTGGGCGGGTGTATTGCCGCCAGCGCTATTGTTCTGGTTTCAGGCGCTGGGGCAGGAGAAGTGTTACGCCAGTATCCACTGATACGTCAGGTAATGAGCTGGGCGGGTGTGCTGTGGCTTTCCTGGATGAGCTGGCAGCTGTTTAGCGCCCCGGCCGCGAATCTCTCCTCCAGAAGTCACGTCCGATTTACCGCGCGGGCGGCGGCGTTACTACAGGTTGTAAACCCAAAAACATGGATGATGGCGCTGGCAGTTGTCAGCCTGTTTGCTCCGGCAAGCGACCATGCATTACGGGATATTACGCTGATGGCGCTATGGTTTCTGGCGATCTCCGTGGTCTGTTTGTTGTGCTGGGCGTGGCTGGGGAAGGCGGTGAACCGGATTTTCCGCACCACCGTGGCGATGGTGCGATTTCAGCGCGCGATGGCGCTGTGTTTGTTTATTTCCGCCTGGATGGGAATGCTGGCTTAGGTCAGTGCACCACCCATACGACACTGCGCGAACCGCAAAATATCTTCCGCCAGACGGTGCGCCGTATCCACATCCGCCTGGCTACGGTTCACCAGCATGCGGCTCAGGCAACCTTCCAGCACCAGCTCCATCTGCTTCGCGACCATTGCCGGATCATCCACTTCAAGTGTGGTCAGCAGCTCATGTGTGAACTCGTGCGCGGCTCGTTTTTGCTGATCTGCCAGTTGATGGATGGGGTGCCCAGGATCCGGATAGTAGGTGCAGGCGGCGATAAACAGACAACCTGGGTAACGGTTGTTGGTAACACACTCCGTCAGTGCGGTATAGCGCGCCAGCAGCTTTTGCTCGGTGGTCAGTTCTTCATTCAGCATCAGCTGCCTGCGCCAGATATCCACCTGCTGGCTGAGATAGCGCAGGGCATCGTACAGCAGCGCCTCTTTATCCGGCCAGAAGCGCTTAAGTTCATCCAGAGGGTAATCGATACGGTCGGCGACCATCTCAAGCGTGGTGCTGGCGATCCCTTGAATCTCAAGCAATTGCAGGGCTTGTCCCAGTACGTCTTCGCGTTGCACGGTTATCTCCTCCGCTATTCCCAACGGTTTGTCCCGTCTAAAGTGTTGTTTACGGTTGGCGATTGCGCAAATGCGCGTTGAATGCCGTCGCGTCCATAAACCCGGTTACACGCTGCGTCGGCTGTTCTTCCCCCTGTTCATTGAAGAACAGGATGGTAGGCAACCCGAGCACTTTAAGTTGCTTCAGCAGAGCCTTATCCTGCGTGCTGTTGGCGGTAACGTTCGCCTGGAGCAGAACGGTATCGCTCAGCGCATGTTGTACCTGCGGATCGCTGAAGGTGTATTTTTCAAACTCTTTGCAGGCCACGCACCAGTCGGCATAGAGATCGAGCATGACCGGTTTGCCTTTCGCCTGCGCCAGGGCGTGGTTAAGGTCATCCACGTTTTTAATCTGTATAAAATTCAGATGAGCCTGTGTTTGACCTGCCGGGGTGCCAAACGCCCAGTCCTGTAGCGGACGGACGCTCACCAGCGCGGCCGCCAGCAGAAGGATCTGTAGCAGGCGCATCCACGGTTTCTTCGCCCCCAGACTCACGATAAACGCCCAGCTGAAGAAGGCCACGCCGAGCATCGCCCAAAGACGTGTACCCCATACATCACCGATGATGCGCTCCAGCAGAAATACCGGCAGCGCCAGAATGACAAAACCAAACGCGGTTTTCACCGTCTCCATCCACGGGCCGCTTTTCGGCAGCAGACGATTGCCAAACACCGTCACCAGGATCAGCGGCAGGCCCATGCCGAGCGCGTAGAGGTACAGCGTGCCGCCGCCGAGCCACAGGTTGCCGCTCTGAGCAATGTATAACAGGATGGCGCTCAACGGCGCAGTGGTGCAGGGGGAGCAAATCAGCCCGGCGATGGCACCCATAGCGAACACGCCGCCCGCAGAGCCACCCTGCTGACGGTTGCTCATCAGCGTCAGACGGGTTTGCAGGGAAGAGGGCAGTTGCAGGGTGAACAGGCCAAACATCGACAGCGCCAGCAGAATAAACACTGCTGACAGTCCGATAAGCACATAAGGGTGCTGAAGGGCGGCCTGGAACTGCAACCCGGCAGCGGCGACCACGAGGCCGAGCGCCGTATAAGTTAACGCCATGCCCTGCACATAGATAAAGGCCAGCAACAGCGCGCGGGCGGTGGAAAGGCGTTGTTTACCGCCCAGCACGATGCCAGAGATAAGCGGGTACATAGGCAGTACGCAGGGCGTAAAGGCGATGCCGATACCAATCAATAACGCCCAAAGTGCTGAGAACGGAAGGTCTGAAGTGGCTTCGCCTGCGCCTTCACCCTTCATCCTGGCCCTCTCCCCTGATGGGAGAGGGGAGGCAGCGCCTTTCACTTCGCTAAGCGGAACGACCTTTGTTTCAGGTGGGTAACAGAATCCGGCGTCTGCGCAGCCCTGATAGGTGACCGTTAATGTGGCACCTTTATCGGCATGGTTCACCGTGACGGGCACGCTTAAGCGCTGGCGATAAATTTCACTCTTACCGTAGAACTCGTCCTCGTGCCACACGCCAGCGGGCATCTGCAATGCGCCGACGTTCGCCTTTGTCGGCGTGATGCTGACCTGCTTGCGATAGAGGTAGTAACCCTCTTTCACCTGCCAGGTGAGACTGAGATCGTGCTGGTTTTGCTGAAAGTCGAAAACGAATGCCTGGTCGGCAGGAATAAAGTTCGAACGGCCGGGTGCGTCAAACAACCCGGCAAAAACTGACGTGCTGCACAGCAGCAGGATCAGCGTAATGAAGCGTTGAGCCATGAGAGATAATCGTTATCGCCGTGGACCACTGGCAGCACCAGCAGCTCCGGGGTTTGGTATGGATGATGAGACTTGAGGCAGTCGAGGAGCGCCTGCTGGTTTGTCAGGTTGGTTTTGAGCAACATCTGGACTTCGTACTCTTGCTCCAGCTTGCCTTCCCAGTAATAAAGGGAGGTGGCGCCGGGAAGAAGCGTGACACAGGCAGCCAGTTTTTCGGCCAGCACTTTGGCGGCCAGATCCTGGGCAGAAGCTTCATCAGGGGCGGTGCACAGTACAACAAAAGCATCAGGCGTGTTCACAAGTCGACCTCCTCATCACGAAAGTCTTCACTATATCACGCAAGGCGGTTGGTCATTAATGAAACGGGCCGCAGAGCGGCCCGTTTTTAACTATTTTTACAACGGCTAATCGTTTACAGCACAATGCCGCCGATGATAAAGCCGAGGATCACGCAGAGCGTAATCGCCACCACGCCCGGGATGAGGAACGCGTGGTTAAACACGTACTTACCAATACGGGTTGAGCCGGTGTCATCCATCTCAACTGCGGCCAGCAGGGTTGGGTAGGTTGGCAGCACGAACAGGGCGGAAACCGCTGCAAAAGAGGCAATCGCCGTCAGCGGCGTCACGCCCAGCATCAGTGCCGCAGGCATCAGCGCTTTGGTGGTCGCAGCCTGGGAGTACAGCAGCGTCGCGGCAAAGAACAGCACTACTGCCAGCAGCCACGGATAGTTGTGCAGCAGGTCGCCTGCAACGGTCTGGATATCGCTGATGTGCGCTTTCACAAAGGTATCACCGAGCCACGCCACGCCCAGCACGCACACGCAGGCGCTCATACCGGATTTGAAGGTGCTGGCGTTCAGCACTTCACTGGTGTCGATTTTACAGGTGATGCTGATCAGCGTCGCGATGGTCAGCATAAACACCACAATGGCTTCGTTACGCGGCAGAACCGGGTTCTGGATCAGACCTACCGTGTCGCTGATGGCGGTCGCGTAGAACATCACGGCGACGATACCAATCAGAAACAGCAGCACGGAGCGTTTTGCATGCGGCTTCAGCTCGAAGACCTGGCTACCGCGCAGGCTCACTTCACCTTTTGCCAGACGCTCCTGGTAAACCGGATCGTCTTTCAGCTCGGCACCGAGGAAGTTACACAGCACGGCAGTGATCATTACCGCAATCAGCGTGACCGGAATACAGATTGCCAGCAGCGTCAGGTAACTTACGCCCATTGGCTCAAGGATGCCCGCGAAGAAGACCACCGCCGCGGAAATAGGCGAGGCGGTAATCGCAATCTGGGAGGCGACCACGGCAATAGAAAGAGGGCGAGACGGGCGAATACCCTGCTCTTTCGCCACTTCGGTGATGACCGGCAGCGTGGAGAAGGCAGTATGGCCAGTACCGGCGAGAATGGTCATAAACCAGGTCACCAGCGGGGCAAGGAAGGTGATGTATTTCGGATGGCGACGCAGCATACGCTCCGCCAGGCTCACCAGGTAGTCCATACCGCCAGCGACCTGCATGGCCGCGATAGCAGCAATAACCGCCATGATGATTTCGATAACGTCAAAAGGGATTGCGCCGGGTTTAATCTGAAAGATCAGGGTAAGTACAAGCACTCCGAGACCGCCAGCAAAACCGATGCCGATTCCCCCGAGTCGTGCGCCCAAATAAATCGCCAACAGGACGATGACGAGTTCTGCTCCAAACATAAAGACCTGCCTTGCTCATTAACAAGTTGATATTGAATTGTTGTGTTTTGGTAACGCCCATAAAGAAAAAAGGCACGTCACAAGTGACGTGCCTTTCGGAAGCTTAGCCTGAACGGTTACTGTTCGCTTTCATCGGTATATCGTTTCGCTTTATATGCCGGGTGCATCAGGTTCTGGGCGGAGAAGATATCGTCCAGTTCGGCTTCGGTCAACAATCCTCGCTCGAGAACCACCTCACGTACGCTCTTACCGGTTTCGGCACAAATCTTCCCGACGATATCGCCGTTGTGGTGGCCGATGAAGGGGTTGAGGTAGGTGACGATGCCGATGGAGTTATAGACGTAGCCTTCACACACTTCTTTATTCGCGGTGATGCCGTTAATGCATTTTTCCAGCAGGTTGTAGCAGGCGTTGGTCAGAATATGGATAGATTCAAACATCGCCTGGCCAATCACCGGCTCCATCACGTTCAGCTGGAGCTGACCGGCTTCGGAGGCCATGGTGACGGTCGTATCGTTACCAATAACCTTGAAGCAAACCTGGTTCACCACTTCTGGCACCACCGGGTTCACTTTAGCTGGCATGATGGATGAACCCGCCTGCAACTCTGGCAGGTTGATTTCATTCAGGCCAGCGCGCGGACCGGAGGAGAGCAGGCGCAGGTCGTTACAGATTTTGGACAGTTTCACCGCCAGACGTTTCAGGGCGCTGTGCACCATCACGTAGGCGCCGCAGTCTGAGGTAGCTTCAATCAGGTCTTCCGCAGGCACAACCGGCAGGTTGGACACTTCAGCCAGCTTCTGTACCGCCAGTTGCTGATAGCCATCTGGCGTGTTCAGGCGTGTACCGATGGCGGTTGCGCCCAGGTTCACTTCCAGCAGCAGTTCGGACGTACGCAGCAGGTTTTTCGTCTCTTCGTTCAGCAGCACGTTAAACGCGTGGAATTCCTGTCCGAGGGTCATTGGCACCGCGTCCTGCAACTGGGTACGGCCCATTTTCAGGATGTCCTGGAACTCAACGGCTTTACGCTGGAAGCCATCGCCCAGCTGATTAATCGCGTCGACCAGTTTGACGACAGAGGCATACACCGCGATGCGAAAGCCGGTTGGGTAGGCGTCGTTGGTGGATTGACATTTGTTAACGTGGTCGTTCGGGTTCAGGTACTGGTATTCACCTTTCTGATGACCCATCAGCTCCAGGCCGATGTTTGCCAGCACTTCGTTGGTGTTCATGTTGACAGAGGTGCCCGCGCCGCCCTGATAGACGTCGACCGGGAACTGATCCATGCATTTGCCGTTGTTCAGCACCTCATCGCACGCGGCGATAATCGCATTTGCAGCGCTTTTAGGAATGGTTTGCAACTCTTTGTTTGCCAGAGCCGCGGCTTTTTTTACCATCACCATGCCACGCACAAATTCAGGGATGTCGCTGATTTTGCTGTTGCTGATGTAGAAGTTTTCAATCGCTCTCAGAGTGTGAACACCATAGTAGGCATCCGCTGGAACTTCCCTGGTACCCAACAAATCTTCTTCGATACGAATGTTGTTTAACATGTGAACCTTCTTTTCAAGCTGCCGATGGATTGTACTAAACACACAGTATATATGTGGTTTTGAATATTTTATGACCGACGATTATTCCCTCAATCGGCCAGATGTTCGAGATCATATGCTGATGATAGCGAATTGCCGTAAGCTGGATCACTTATTATCGACCCGATTTCATGATAATTATTAATCTGTGAAATATGTCACCGCTTTAATATTTCCAGAAAAAATATCCGTGCAAACCGATTGAAATTTGGCTAACCGTCGCCATCTCTTATCTACGCGCTTCGCGAACACATTCAGTCAGGGCCAGAAGGCACCTGCCATACAGGAGATGCCAGTGCGCTGGATACCATTTATTGCTTTCTTTCTTTATGTTTACATTGAAATTTCGATTTTCATCCAGGTTGCCCATGTGCTGGGCGTCCTGCTGACGCTGATTCTGGTGATCTTCACCTCCGTCATCGGCATGTCGCTGGTGCGCAATCAGGGTTTCAAAAATTTCCTGTTAATGCAGCAGAAGATGGCCGCAGGCGAAAGCCCGGCCGCCGAGATGATCAAAAGCGTGTCGCTGATTATTGCTGGTTTGCTGCTGATCCTGCCGGGCTTCTTTACAGACTTCCTCGGCCTGCTGTTGCTGTTGCCGCCGGTGCAGAAGCACCTGACCATGAAGCTGCTGCCGCATCTGCGTTTCAGCCGTATGCCAGGCGGTGGTTTCAGCACCGGCCCGGGGGATACCTTTGAAGGGGAATACCAGCGTAAGGATGAGCAGCGCGACCGGTTAGATCATAAAGACGATCGGTGAGTTTCTGGCCCGGTGGCGCTCGCTCACCGGGCCTGCGGAGCTTGTCGCTTCGGTAAAAACACCCACAGCCCCGCCAGCATGACGATGGCGTACACACTCTTCCATCCCACCATCGCCAGCAGCATCAGGCACAGGACACACCCGACAGCCGCCAGCGCCTTAAAGCGTCCTTTCAGTAGCCGACAGCCCGCCAGCATGCACAGCAGGTAGATCATGATGAAAATACCGTTGGCGTAGACAATCAGCGCGTCAAGGTTGATGTCGAGGAGATAAATGGCCAGGGAACTCACCACGCAGCAGCCCAGTACGGTATTCAGCGCATTCACCGGAAGCTGACGCTTTGACAGGCGTGAGAGGGGGCTATCCGGTTTATAAAGTGCCTGAGACCACACCAGCCGGGCGAAGCTCTGAATATAAATGTTGAGGCTGGCAAAGCAGGCGAGATAGCCAATCACGCAGGCTACCCACAGGGCTTTAACACCAAACAGCTGCACCACGATGCCCGGCAGCGACGCGGCGGCGGCTTTCTCTTCACTGAACGCGTTGAAGTGCAGCACCAGTACGGTACAGGCCCAGTACACGGTGCCCGCCAGCAGCAGGCCAATCATCAGAGCGCGGGGAAAGTCACGCTCGGGCTGTTTAAACTCGGATGCCAGATGAGCGAACGCCTCCAGACCGACGAAACACCAGAACATGACGGATAGTGCAGCGAAAAGCTGTGCGTGGTCGATGTCGTTAATCGCGGGGAAAGGGATATCCGCCACCGTAATGTCACCCGCAAACCAGATGGCGACGATCAGCGCGACAATTAACACGGCGACCAGCGTTTGCAGATTGGCGCTGGAACTGGCCCCTCGCGAGCCAACCCACCAGACAATCGCCAGCGTACCGATTTCAGCCAGCAGCAGTTGTTCATCGTGCCAGCCAAACAGCGCCTGTCCGAAGCCGGTTGCGATATGCAGGGCTGCCGGAAGGCCAACGGGTATCACCGACAAAAATAGCCAGCCGGTGACACGCTTCATCCGCGGCCCAAACGCCATGCCGACAAAATGCGCTACGCCGCCTGCGCTCGGGAAGTGCCGCCCGAGTATGGCAAAGACAATCGCCACCGGAAACACCAGCACGATCAGCACCGGCCATGCCCAAAGACTGTTATTGCCGGCAACCAACGCCGCCAGCGCGGGAACCGCAAATACCCCCGTGCCTAATAAAGACGTTGAGAGTAAGCCAATGCCCTGCGCCAGCCCCAACTCCTGCCTGAGTCCACTCATTTACCTCGTCCCGCCACCATCAAAAGAGAGTGGATGGTAACACTTTCGCAAATTTTTTTTCGATTACCCCTTGAAGGGGTAAAAAGCTATCCCCATCTCTCAGGGCACTAGCCGGAAAACCGCATGCGGACCGGCGTCATCCATAACTGATAATGACTTTCTCAAAGGAGAGCTATCAATGAGTATTCGTCCGTTACATGATCGTGTGATCGTCAAACGTAAAGAAGTTGAAACCAAGTCTGCTGGCGGCATCGTTCTGACCGGTTCAGCAGCAGCAAAATCAACGCGTGGCGAAATCATCGCTGTCGGTAAGGGCCGCATCCTGGAAAACGGAACTGTGCAGCCACTGGACGTTAAAGTTGGTGACATCGTCATTTTCAACGATGGCTACGGCGTGAAATCCGAGAAGATCGACAATGAAGAAGTGTTGATCATGTCCGAGAGCGACATTCTGGCAATTGTTGAAGCGTAATTAACGCACGAAAACTGTACGAATTTGAGGAAATAAGAACATGGCAGCTAAAGACGTAAAATTCGGTAACGACGCTCGTGTAAAAATGCTCCGCGGCGTAAACGTACTGGCAGACGCAGTGAAAGTCACTCTGGGCCCGAAAGGCCGTAACGTAGTGCTGGACAAATCCTTCGGCGCGCCAACCATCACCAAAGATGGTGTTTCTGTTGCACGTGAAATCGAGCTGGAAGACAAGTTCGAAAACATGGGCGCACAGATGGTGAAAGAAGTTGCCTCTAAAGCGAACGACGCTGCCGGTGACGGTACCACCACCGCGACCGTACTGGCGCAGGCGATCATCACCGAAGGCCTGAAAGCCGTTGCTGCGGGCATGAACCCAATGGATCTGAAACGTGGTATCGACAAAGCCGTCGCTTCCGCTGTTGAAGAACTGAAAGCGCTGTCCGTACCGTGCTCTGACTCTAAAGCCATTGCTCAGGTTGGTACTATCTCCGCTAACTCCGACGAAACCGTAGGTAAACTGATCGCTGAAGCGATGGATAAAGTCGGTAAAGAAGGCGTGATCACCGTTGAAGACGGTACTGGTCTGGAAGACGAACTGGACGTGGTTGAAGGTATGCAGTTCGACCGCGGTTACCTGTCCCCATACTTCATCAACAAGCCAGAAACTGGCGCTGTTGAGCTGGAAAGCCCGTTCATCCTGCTGGCTGACAAGAAAATCTCCAACATCCGCGAAATGCTGCCAGTGCTGGAAGCCGTTGCGAAAGCAGGCAAGCCGCTGGTAATCATTGCTGAAGACGTTGAAGGCGAAGCGCTGGCGACCCTGGTGGTTAACACCATGCGTGGCATCGTGAAAGTGGCAGCGGTTAAAGCACCTGGCTTCGGCGATCGTCGTAAGGCGATGCTCCAGGATATCGCTACCCTGACCGGCGGTACCGTGATCTCCGAAGAGATCGGTATGGAGCTGGAAAAAGCGACTCTGGAAGACCTGGGCCAGGCGAAACGCGTTGTGATCAACAAAGACACCACCACCATCATCGACGGTGTGGGTGAAGAAGCCGCTATTCAGGGCCGTGTTGGTCAGATCCGTAAGCAGATCGAAGAAGCAACTTCCGATTACGACCGTGAAAAACTCCAGGAGCGCGTAGCGAAACTGGCAGGTGGCGTAGCGGTAATCAAAGTCGGTGCGGCTACCGAAGTTGAAATGAAAGAGAAGAAAGCACGCGTTGACGACGCCCTGCACGCGACCCGTGCTGCGGTAGAAGAAGGCGTGGTTGCTGGTGGTGGTGTCGCGCTGGTGCGTGTAGCCGCTAAACTGGCTGGCCTGACTGCTCAGAACGAAGACCAGAACGTGGGTATCAAAGTTGCGCTGCGCGCAATGGAAGCTCCGTTGCGTCAGATCGTGTCCAACGCCGGTGAAGAGCCGTCTGTGGTTGCGAACAAGGTGAAAGCGGGTGAAGGTAACTACGGTTACAACGCGGCAACTGAAGAATACGGCAACATGATCGACTTCGGTATCCTGGATCCAACTAAAGTGACCCGTTCTGCTCTGCAATACGCGGCATCTGTAGCTGGCCTGATGATCACGACCGAGTGCATGGTGACCGACCTGCCTAAAGGCGACGCGCCTGACTTAGGTGCTGCTGGTGGTATGGGCGGCATGGGTGGCATGGGCGGCATGATGTAATCATGCTGTTCTGAACCTCTCAGAACGAGCCCCGGGCAGCAATGCCCGGGGTTTTTTATTATCTTCTACTCAAACGTGCCTTTCACGCACACCACGCCTTCACGCACCATCTGGCGGCCTTTCGCCCAGACCTCACGGATCTTCAGGTCATCCGTCAGCACCAGGAAATCGGCATCGCATCCGGGCGCGATCCGCCCTTTATGCTCCAGACCGAGAAACTCCGCCACGTTACGCGTAAATGGCAGAAGTGCCTCCTCCAGAGGCAGGTGATACCGGCCGACCAGCTGCTGTAGCGTATCAAGCAGGGACTCAAAACCCGCCACGCCAATGCCAACAAGATTACCGTTTGCGTCAAAATTCGGCTGGCTGCCGTTGCCATCCGAGCTGAGCGTGAGCCGGTTAAACGGCACCTGCGCGTCACGGGCCGTCGCGATGGCGGTAGCGGCATCAATGGGCTCACTGATGCTGGTGGTGATGTCGATGTACCCCCCTTCGCGGGCATAGTCCAGTGCGGCGTGGAACAGTGCCTGGGCGCGGTTGACGTGGGTTGGCAGCAGCTTCGTGCGAGGCACGTCGGCGTTATTCAGGATGTTAAGCAGTGGCTCCAGCAGTTTAGGGCTGTTGCCGAGGTGAAATACGGATATCCCCGCTTTGGCGCCCAGCAGCCCGCCGACGCGCGACTGGGCGGCCATATTCGCGAGCTGGTCATCTGCCGGTGCGGAAGAGCGATGGTCAGAAATCGCGCATTTCACGCCAATGATTTTATCAATTAGCGCCACATCCTTTTCGATACTGCCAGTGATCGTCGGAGAAGGCAGGCCATACGCGCCTGTCAGCATCCATGCGCTGATCCCTTCATGCTCAAGTGCCCGCGTTTTCGCCAGCAGCGACTCGGGATGGCGGGTCACGCCGTCGGTGCCCAGCAGGCCTACAACGGAGGTGATGCCAGCCGCCACCAGCGCAGACAATCGTACCTCTGGCGTCCGGGTGTGGGGACCGGCTTCACCGCCGCCGCCAATCAGGTGTACATGCTGATCGATAAACCCCGGGCAAACCACCGCTCCGGCGAGATCGCTTTCAGGACAGTCTGGCCTCATTGTGGCGTGGCCCGCTTTTTCGACTGCGACGATTTTTCCTCCGGCAATCAGCAGATCGCAATGCCCAAGAGCCTCGGGAGCGTAAAGCTGCGCATTGCGGAAAAGGTGCGGTTCCAGCACTGAAAAATCCATTTTTATCTCCTCAGAAGAGTAGTTGCATCACCCACATTGAGAGCAGGGCGTTAATGACGCAGACAGCGATGATGTGCGGATAATACTTCGGGTTGACGCCTGCGGTGCCAAGGCAACGACCCGTGTTTTGCACCGGATTACCCATCAGATAGATGGCGGGCAGCAGGATGGTGGCATCGTGACCGTTGAGCGTGCCGGCAGCGACCAGACTGGCGCAGACCCCCACACCGCCCCCCATGCTCATCACCGAGGCCAGAAGAACCGTTGCCGCCGCACCCGGAAGTCCCCACAGAGCCATGATGGGCTCGCATACCCTGCCGACAATATCCAGCAGGCCGGTTACCTTGAGCGCCTGAATGATAACAAACGCCATGACCACGTTCGGCAGCAGGCTGGTGGTGGCGATGGTAAAGCCGCGGCGGGCGCCATCGATAAACAAGTCCATGATATTTTTACGCGACCGGGCGATCATTTTTCCTCCTGAGCGCAGCGAACTTCCATGTGGGCGATCCACAGTCGCAGAAAGTTCGCGCCAACAAATTTGAACACCAGAATGACGGCAAGCGGCGTGATTACGGGGACGGTAATAAAGGTAAAGAGTGCGGCGCCGGAAGAAAAATAGTTGGTAATAATGGCGCTACCGCTGGTCTGGAAGGTGGCGAAAATGGCGCGCTCATGGTCAGTAATTGCCCCTTCGTTGGTCAACTCTTTGGTCATCCCTGCGGCAGCATCAGTATTTTGCAGGTTGGCGATAAGCGCCAGAGAGCAAATGCCCGGCACGCCGAGCAGCGGGCGCAGAATGGGCGTCATAAGCTGTTGTGCGGCGCGCAGCCCGCCCAGCCCCTCGGTAACGGCAATGATCCCGAGCGATAAAATGACCGAGGGCGCCAGTTCAAGGGCAAACAAAAAACCATCTTTCGCTCCCGTGCCGCCCTCGCCGCGAAACGTCAGCGCACCGTTCACCGGTCCAAAGCTGCCGTTCAGGACGGTAAAATCCAGCACGCGCCACCATTCGGTACTTTTGGCGAAAAAACCTGAGAAAAATACGATGGTGAGCACGAACGCCAGATAGCCCACCCAGGTTACTTTTTCCTCTCCTGAGGATGATGCACTCATGAAACCCCCTTTTTTGAGTCGCGTACAAAAGTTGTACGTCGCATCACTAAAAACGATCGGGGGCTAAAACACGATATCCCAAAGGTTATTATCAGAATTCATTTAAGATGTCGGAGGAGTGCCAGCGGAATCTGGCTCGCAGAAATGCTCAGCATTTTTCTTTTGGTCATCTTTTTAGTATAAGGTTTACACGCGGACAACTACTGTCCAGCTTATTGAAAACGAGGAATAACATGCGCATAAAAGTCTGTGCAGGGATTGTAGGTGCAGCATTGCTGCTGGCGGGTTGTAGCACCAGCAATGAGCTGACGGCAGCGGGCCAGAGCGTTCGCTTTGTGGAAGATAAGCCGGGCAGCGAATGCCAGCTGTTAGGCACCGCCACTGGCGAGCAAAGCAACTGGATGTCGGGGCAGCACGGCGAAGAGGGCGGCTCTATGCGCGGTGCGGCCAATGCCCTGCGTAATCAGGCTGCGGCAATGGGCGGCAACGTGATTTACGGGGTGAGCAGCCCGACGCAGGGGATGCTGTCCAGCTTTGTGCCAACCGCCAGCCAGATGAACGGCCAGGTCTATAAGTGCCCGAACTGATATAACCGTTTGATGGCGCTGCCGCTTTATCTCCAGGGCAGGTAAGCGTAGCGCCACCTGCCTTTTTACTGCTGACGCAGCTGCAAATCCAGCGGCGTCTTACTCGGCTCTCCGCCAATCTCACGTGCCAGCTTCGGCACCATATAACCTGAAACCAGCGTTAACAGCTCGCGCATAATCTTCCGGGCCTCTTCATCTGTCACCATGAAGTGCGCCGCGCCCTGGACGCGATCCAGAACATGCAGGTAATAGGGCATAACGCCCGCATCAAATAAGGCATTGCTGAGATCGGCCAGCACGCGGGCGCTGTCGTTCACGCCGCGCAGTAATACGCTCTGGTTGAGCAGCGTCACGCCTGCCTTTCGCATACGCGCCATTGCCTCACGAAAGTCCGCGTCAATTTCATTCGCGTGGTTGATATGGTTTACCAGCAGCACCTGCAAACGGGACTGCTCCAGGCGCGTGACCAGGGCGTCGGTGATACGCGCCGGGATGACGATCGGTAAACGGCTGTGAATGCGCAGACGCTTAATGTGCGGGATGGTCTCAAGCTGAGTCAGCAGCCAGTCCAGCTCATGATCTTTTGCCATCAGCGGGTCGCCGCCGGAAAAGATGATTTCATCCAGTTCCGGGTGCGCCGTGATGTAGTCCAGCGCCACCTGCCAGTTGCGCTTATTGCCCTGGTTTTCGGCGTACGGGAAGTGGCGACGGAAGCAATAGCGGCAATTTACCGCGCAACCGCCCTTAACCAGCAGCAGGGCACGATTGCGGTATTTATGCAGCAAACCCGGTACGACACTGTTCTGCTCTTGCAGAGGATCGGTGCTGTAGCCGGGGGCGGTAATAAACTCATCCTGAGAGGTAAGCGTTTGTTTTAATAACGGATCATCAGGATTGCCCTTTTCCATTCGGGCAACAAACGCGCGGGGAACGCGCAGGGCGAAAAGGCGTTTCGCCTCACGACCTGCACGCAACGCTTCGTGCTGTTCGAGGTCTAAAAGACGCAGCAATTCATCAGGACTGGTGATTACATCGGCAAGTTGCGATAACCAATCTTCTCTGGACGGGGTGTTTAGGGTTACAATATGCGCCATTTTGTGGCTTAGCTACCAGTTAACAAATTTAGAGGGCCTTATGGCAACGTACTATAGCAACGATTTTCGTGCTGGTCTTAAAATCATGATGGACGGCGAACCGTACGCGGTTGAAGCCAGCGAATTCGTTAAACCAGGTAAAGGCCAGGCATTCGCACGCGTAAAGCTGCGTCGCCTGCTGACCGGTACCCGTGTTGAGAAAACCTTCAAATCTACTGACTCCGCTGAAGGCGCTGATGTTGTCGATATGAACCTGACTTACCTGTACAACGACGGTGAGTTCTGGCACTTCATGAACAACGAAACCTTCGAGCAGCTGTCTGCGGACGCAAAAGCGATTGGTGACAACGCCAAGTGGCTGCTGGATCAGGCTGAGTGCATCGTGACCCTGTGGAACGGTCAGCCTATCGCGGTTACGCCTCCGAACTTCGTTGAGCTGGAAATCGTTGAAACCGATCCAGGTCTGAAAGGTGATACCGCAGGTACTGGCGGCAAGCCTGCCACTCTGTCTACCGGCGCTGTGGTGAAAGTGCCACTGTTCGTACAGATCGGTGAAGTGATCAAAGTGGATACCCGCTCCGGCGAATACGTATCCCGCGTGAAGTAATTTACGTCATGATGTAAGGCGCAGCGCCCGCTGCGCCTGATTTTGCAGGCAGGGAAGATGAAACGTACCGTTAAAATTCTGCTTCTGTTAGCGCTCTCCAGCGCAATTCTCTCCGGTTGCAACACCGCGCGTGGCATGGGTGAAGATATCCAGGATCTCGGCCATATCATTTCCCATGCGGCCAGCTAATTCCGTCTAATTTTCCTAAAAATTCTTCCTTTTCCGTCAAACGACAAGATCTTGTCTATTCTTAAGTTGCTATACACAAAATAACTTTGGCTATAAAAGGAAGATATTATGGTTAAGAAAACAATTGCAGCGATCTTTTCTGTTCTGGTGCTTTCTTCGGTACTGACTGCATGTAACACCACCCGTGGCGTAGGGGAAGATATCTCCGACGGTGGTAACGCGATTTCTGGCGCAGCAACCAAAGCTCAGAACTAATGAAAGCGACGGTACGGCAGGTCATTTCACCGTACCGTCAATTCTCCACTTCCTGTAGCGATAAAAACGGGGAGTAGCGCGTATCCATATGTAGCTTCATGCGGATATTGCGTTTGTACGTGTACACCGTTTTTCCGTTAATGCGCAGATTGCTGGCAATTTTCTGGTTGCTCGCGCCATCCATCCACAGGCTAAGAACTCTCTCTTCCTGACGCGTCAGTAACGGTGCCGCCATCTCCGGAAGCTCCGCGCTTGCGCATGACGTTAGCGCGTCATTTATCACCGCCGCTAGTTTTTCCAGATCGGTATTTTTGGAAAGAGAAGACCATATCGGGAACTGCGCCAGATAATCTGTCATCTCTTGCTCCTGGCCTGATTGCAGCATAATAAAAGGCAATGTTTCGCTGGCAATCAGCAGGGAGGATAGCTGCTGAAAATGGTGTAAATCCTGCCGGAAGCCAGATAAATCAGCGATGACCAGCGCAGGTTTCCATTGCAGGATATGCTCTCTGGCGAGGAAAAGATTATTTACCCCGGTTACGACGAAATGACCCGAAAACAGGTCTGAATGATTGACCCAGGCTTCAAATCCCGTGCGGGTGAAGTGACAACGGTCAATCAAAAGAATTTTAAACATAAAATTTTCGCAGTCGGCTAGTGGTTTGGCTTCCTGCCATCAGAAAGCCTATCATCATAGAGAAGTCGGATGAGTCATAAATGCCTGAACTCCGTGTCTTACTGAGGCTATTTCTTGCCTTAACATGTTCAGCAGAAAAAGTTTGAAAAAAAATTCCATGCTAACCAAAATATAAGGCGCAACCTCAGCCTTGCGGGACGACCCGTAAGCGCTTCATTCATCGGGGACGGCCCCAACTTGTCGTTAAGTTAAGGAGCCTGATATGTCCTGGATCGTTCTTGTTATTGCCGGTTTGCTCGAAGTGGTATGGGCAATTGGCCTGAAATATACCCATGGTTTTACCCGCCTGACGCCCAGCGTCATCACTATCGCCGCAATGATTGTCAGTATCGTCATGTTGTCATGGGCGATGCGAAGCTTGCCAGTCGGAACGGCTTACGCTGTCTGGACGGGAATTGGCGCGGTAGGGGCTGCCATTACCGGTATTCTGCTGCTGGGGGAGTCTGCGAGCCTGGCGCGCATCGCCAGCCTCGCGTTAATCGTCGCGGGTATCATCGGGTTAAAACTCAGTACCCACTAATGCGGCTGTTTTACCCAGAGTAATTTCGTCACGTCAAACCCTTGCCGGGTCGCTATGTCCAGCATCTGCTGTTTCATTTCCGCCGGGATCGTTGGCGTGCGGGAGAGGATCCACAGATAGTTGCGATCCGGCCCACACACCAGCGCATGGCGGTACTCTCTGTCCAGCGCAATGACGTTATACCCGCCGTAGAATGGGCCGATGAAAGAGACTTTCATGGCCGCGCGGTTAGACGCGCCGGTGAAATAGGCCTGACCAACTGACTGCTGCCACATCTGGCGATCCGGGTTATAGCCGCGGTTAATGACCCGGATCCCGCCGTCATCCATCGCGCTGTAGTTGACCGTGACTTTTTCTAAGCCCCGTTCGAACTGATGGTCCATTCGGGCGATTTCATACCAGGTGCCGAGGAAGCGCTGTGCGTCGAAATTACTTACTACCGTGACGCCAGGCGGAGGAGTAGGGGAACTGCAAGCAACCACTAAAAACGCGGCTGTTACTGCGGCAATAACAGGCAGAATGCGCATAGGAGTTTCCTTACTGTTTTTTGTTAAGTGTAGATGACAGCAGGGAAAATGCGGGAGATTGTGTAGGGGGTTTTGCCGGGTAAGGCGAAGCCGCCACCCGGCAATGTTTTACTGTAGCGCCTCGAGGATATGGTATGCCGCCTCAACGCGTGCCGGGTTCGGATAGCTTTTATTCGCGAGCATCACAATACCGATCTGCTTTTCAGGAATAAAGGCCACGTAGCTGCCAAATCCGCCAGTAGAACCCGTTTTATGGACCCAGGACGCTTTGACCGGGGGAGCCGGTGGATTCACTTCAGCCACGGGTAACGGCGCCAGCGCTACCTTACTGTCGCTGCCTTCGACCACCGTGTTGGCCTCCACGGGCCAGTTGAGCATCTCCCAGCCCAGACCCTGATACATTGACCCGATACGCCAGTAGCGCGACTGCGCCAGCGCGATGCCCTGCTTAAGTGAGGCATCGGCAACCTTCTCCGGCGCCATGTTTGCCATGACCCAGTTCGCCATATCCTGCACGTTGGTTTTCACGCCATAGGCTTGTGCATCCAGCATTCCCGGCGAAACGCGCACCGCTTTACCGTCACGATAGCCCCAGGCGTAATGCGCCTCTTCCGCTTTCGGAACGTTAATCCAGGTATGGTCCAGCTTGAGCGGCTTAAGGACCCGCGTCGTCATGGCCTGCTCATAGGGCATGCCAGAAGGTTTGACCGCCAGCGCACCAAAAAGACCGATGCTGGCGTTGGCGTAAAGACGCGTTGTGCCAGGCTTCCACTGCGGCTGCCAGTTTTGATAAAAGCGCAGCAGGGAGGCGTTATCCGTGACCTCATCCGGTACCTGTAGCGGCAGGCCGCCAGCGGTGTAGGTGGCGAGATCCAGCATACGAATACCCTGCCACTGCTTGCCCGTCAGCTGTGGCCAGTATCTGGTCACCGGATCGTCCAGCGAAATTTCACCGCGAGCAATGGCATCCCCACCTAAAACGCCGGTGAAGGTTTTACTTATAGAACCCAGCTCGAACAGGGTCTGAGGCGTAACGGGTTTATTCGCCGCGATATCGGCCTTGCCAAACGTGTAATAGTGCGATTTTCCCTGATAAATAACGGCCACCGCCATGCCTGGAACAGACTGGGCTTTCATCAGCGGGGTAACCGTATTCGCGACCACCTCCGCCAGCTGTTTTTCTGATACTGGCGCGGCGAGAGCAGAGCAAGAGAGGCCCAGCAGCAGGGCGCAGCAAAGGGATTTTTTCATCATCAGTAATCTTCCGTAATAGCGAGTCAAGGGGATGTCCGGGCCCGTCAGACAGGCGTAGTCTGTTGGATTTGACTGTGCCTGACAAACGGTTAAATTTAGCATTAGCTGTTAATTTTTCTAACGGAAGAGACCATGACGCGAAGCTATCTCCCCCTCAATTCGCTTCGGGCTTTTGAAGCCGCCGCGAGACATCTCAGCTTTACGCATGCGGCCATTGAGCTGAACGTGACCCATTCAGCCATTAGCCAGCATGTGAAAACGCTGGAGCAGCACCTGAACTGTCAGCTGTTCGTTCGCGTGTCGCGCGGGCTGATGTTGACTACCGAGGGTGAAAATTTACTGCCGGTGCTGAATGATTCTTTCGATCGTATAGCCGGAATGCTGGATCGCTTCGCTAACCATCGTGCGCAGGAGAAGCTGAAAATCGGCGTGGTGGGTACATTTGCCACCGGGGTTTTATTCTCGCAGCTGGAGGATTTTCGCCGTGGCTATCCGCACATCGATCTTCAGCTTTCCACCCATAACAACCGCGTTGATCCGGCTGCCGAAGGGCTTGACTATACGATCCGATACGGTGGCGGGGCGTGGCACGGCACCGAGGCTGAATTCCTTTGTCATGCGCCGCTCGCGCCGCTGTGTACGCCCGATATCGCCGCCAGTCTGCACAGTCCGGCCGACATCCTCAGGTTTACGCTGCTGCGCTCTTACCGACGCGATGAATGGACCGCGTGGATGCAGGCGGCCGGCGAGCATCCCCCTTCGCCAACGCACCGCGTGATGGTATTTGATTCGTCCGTGACCATGCTGGAGGCCGCTCAGGCAGGGGTGGGCATTGCCATTGCGCCTGTCGATATGTTTACCCATCTGTTAGCCAGCGAGCGCATTGTGCAGCCCTTTGCGACGCAGATTGAGCTCGGCAGCTACTGGCTGACCCGATTGCAGTCCCGGGCAGAAACGCCAGCCATGCGCGAATTTTCCCGGTGGCTGGTGGAGAAGATGAAAAAGTAAAAAGCCCGCCGGATGGCGGGCCTGTTCAGTCAGATGGTGACCACGGCAATCAACGTGACGACCGTCAGAATGGTCGCCAGACCGTAGAAGACCCATTTACCGCTTGGCACATGGATTTTCAGATCGTGCATCGCATGGTGGATACGGTGCAGACCACACCACAGCGGCAGGACGATCATCAGGAAGATGAACACGCGGCCAATAAAGCTGCTCGCAAAGGCCAGTACGCGCTCATAGCTCAGCGCATCGCCCGGGAACAACCCCAGCGGCAGCATGATCCCGACCAGCAGGATAATGACCGGGGCAATAATGGCGCTCCACATGCCGCCTGCGCCAAACAGCCCCCAGAAAACCGGCTCGTCTGAACGTTTTGGATTTGGATTGATCACAGTAGTCTCCTTACCAGAACAGTGCGACAAACAGAATGACCACAGAGACAACTGCTGTCACTGCCCAGAGCCCTTTAATGACCGGTTCTGGCCCCATTTTTTCGCCTTTTACAATGATGTTCGCTGCTTTTGGTGCCAGTTCAAACCAGGTTTTGGTATGAAGCAGCGCGGCGGCGAGCACAATCAGGTTCAGTACTACGATGATTGGGTTTTGCAGGAAGCCCACAAAACTGGCCCAGGCTTCCGGGCCGTGCTTGAGGGCATACACCCCGTACAGCAGTTCGAGGCTGAACCAGACCGCGGGAACTGCCGTGCCTTCACGCAGCATATAGAAGCGATAAAACGGCAGTTTTTTCCACCAGGTGGACGGCATTGGTCGCACGTAGGCTTTGCGTTTAGTCGTCATCATGCACTCCTTAGCGTGGTTTCAGGGTAGCGATAAGAAAGTCTTTCGAGCTTTCCACCTTACCCTGCTGAATGGCGGCGGCCGGGTCGACATGCTTCGGACAGACTTCGGAGCAGTAACCGACAAACGTGCAGGTCCAGACCCCGTTCTGGCTGTTCAACTGGGCCATACGTTCTTTTTTGCCGTGGTCGCGGCTGTCTTCGTTATAGCGGTGCGCCAGGGTAATGGCGGCCGGGCCGATAAACTCAGGGTTCAGGCCAAACTGTGGACAGGCGGCGTAGCACAGGCCGCAGTTGATGCAGCCGGAGAACTGATGGTATTTCGCCATCTGCGCGGGCGTCTGGGTGTTTGGCCCCTGATCCGGTGTGCGCGGGTTGCCGATGATGTACGGCTTAATCGCTTCGAGGCTTTCGATAAAGTGGGTCATGTCGACCACCAGATCGCGCTCAATCGGGAAATTGCCCAGCGCTTCAACCTTGATGCCTTTGGTGTAATCACGCAGGAAGGTTTTACACGCCAGCTTTGGCACCTTGTTGACCATCATGCCGCAGGAGCCGCAAATTGCCATGCGGCAGGACCAGCGGTAGCTCAGGTCTGGGGCCAGGTTATCTTTGATATAGCCGAGCGCATCCAGCAGGGAGGTTTGCTCGTCGTAAGGGACTTCATAGAAAGCGCTATGCGGCGCGGCGTCCACTTCCGGATTGTAGCGCACCACTTCAACTTTCAGTTTTTGCATCTCAGCCATTCGCCTTCTCCTTCTTATCGGCGGCTTCTGCTTCTGCACCGTACACGCGTTTCGCCGGTGGCAGCGTGGTGATTTTCACGTCGCTGTAGTCCAGACGGGTGGTGCCATCCGCATCGCGCCAGGCGAGAGTGTGTTTAAGGAAATTGACGTCGTCACGTTCAGTGCAGCCCTCATCCAGACGCTGGTGCGCGCCGCGGGACTCTTTACGCGCCAGGGCGGAATGGGCCATACATTCTGCGACGTTCAGGCCGTGGCCCAGTTCAATGGTATAAAGCAGATCGGTATTGAAGACGCTGGAAGTGTCGGTGATACGCACGCGCTTGAAGCGCTCCTGCAACTCCGCCAGCTTATCGACGGTTTTCTGCATCAGCTCTGGCGTACGGTAGATCCCGCAGCCTTCTTCCATCGACAGCCCCATTTCGTCGCGGATCTTCGACCAGTTTTCGTTACCTTCCTGGTTCACCAGGTCTTTCAGGCGTTTTTCGACGTCTGCAACCTGCGCATCCAGCGCCGCGCTGTTAGCTTCACCTGCCGTTGCGGCACGCTCCACCGCACGTTCGCCCGCCATGCGACCAAAGACCACCAGCTCAGCCAGCGAGTTCGAGCCCAGACGGTTTGCGCCGTGCAGACCGACGGAGGAACACTCGCCCACCGCAAACAGCCCTTTGATGCGGGTTTCGCACTGCTGATCGGTTTCGATGCCGCCCATGGTGTAGTGCGCGGTTGGACGCACCGGGATCGGTTCTTTCACCGGATCGACGCCCACATACGCTTTCGCCAGCTCGCAGATAAACGGCAGACGCTCCAGCAGTTTCTTCTCGCCGAGATGACGCAGGTCGAGATGCACCACGTCGCCGCGCGGCGTTGAGATGGTGTTGCCTTTGCGCCACTCGTGCCAGAAAGCCTGAGAGACTTTGTCGCGAGGGCCGAGTTCCATGTATTTGTTTTTCGGCTCGCCAAGTGGGGTTTCCGGACCCATGCCGTAATCCTGCAAATAGCGATAGCCGTTTTTGTTGACCAGAATTCCGCCTTCGCCGCGGCAGCCTTCCGTCATCAGTATGCCGGAGCCCGGCAGGCCGGTTGGGTGATACTGGACGAACTCCATATCACGCAGCGGGACGCCGTGGCTGAGCGCCATGCCCATACCGTCACCGGTGACGATGCCGCCGTTGGTGTTGTAGCGGTATACGCGGCCCGCGCCGCCCGTTGCCATCACCACCGCATTAGCGCGGATCTGGACAAGCGTGCCTTCCATCATGTTCATCGCCACCAGTCCGCGCGCATGACCGTCGTCGACCAGAATGTCGAGAACGAAATGTTCGTCAAAGCGCTGGATTTGTGGGAACTGGAGGGAGGTCTGGAACAGGGTGTGCAGCATGTGGAAGCCGGTCTTATCGGCGGCAAACCAGGTGCGTTCGATCTTCATGCCACCGAAGCGGCGGACGTTGACGCTCCCGTCCGGACGGCGGCTCCACGGGCATCCCCACTGTTCCAGCTGGGTCATCTCCGTTGGGCAATGGTGCACGAAGTAATCAACGACATCCTGTTCGCAAAGCCAGTCGCCCCCTGCAACTGTGTCGTGGAAATGGTATTCGAAGCTGTCATGATCCTGCGCGACGGCAGCGGATCCTCCTTCTGCGGCTACCGTGTGGCTGCGCATCGGATAGACTTTTGAAATCAATGCGATTTTAGCGTTCGGATTGGCTTGTGCCGCAGCAATTGCAGCGCGTAATCCAGCCCCGCCAGCGCCTATTACGGCAAGATCGGCTTGAAAAGTTTGCACGACATTCCTCCAGATTTTTGTTTTCCCGCAACGCGATGAGCTAAAGGACGTTCACCTGCCCGAACGGGCGATTGCGGAAGCGATTCCACTGCTCCTTTATGGGTAAAACAGTATAACCGCGTAGAAGTGAGGGAAATTTGACGTGTTCGATTTTTTTGCTGTTCTGTGCGGTGATTTATCATCGTGATTAATGAATGGCGTCACAGTATTTCTCTGTGCAATGAAAAGGGACTTTTACTGTGCAAAATTTGTCTCTGCCCCGGCTTACGAGTAGACTTCGTGCCCTTGTCTGAAAACGGAGAAATAACTCATGAGCGAAACGGCCACCTGGCAGCCGAGCGCATCCATTCCAAACCTGCTAAAGCGCGCAGCAATTATGGCGGAGATCCGCCGTTTCTTTGCCGACCGCGGCGTCCTGGAGGTGGAAACGCCGTGCATGAGTCAGGCGACGGTCACGGATATTCATCTGGTCCCGTTTGAAACCCGTTTTGTTGGCCCAGGCCACTCTCAGGGCATGAATCTGTATCTGATGACCAGCCCGGAATACCATATGAAGCGTCTGCTGGCGGCCGGGTGTGGTCCGGTCTATCAGCTGTGCCGTAGCTTCCGTAATGAAGAGATGGGCCGACACCATAATCCGGAATTCACCATGCTGGAGTGGTACCGCCCGCACTACGACATGTATCGTCTGATGAACGAAGTCGACGATCTGCTGCAACAGGTGCTGGATTGCGCGGAAGCTGAAACGCTCTCCTATCAGCAGGCCTTCCAGCGCCATCTGGAAATCGATCCGCTGTCGGCTGATAAAACACAGCTGCGTGAAGTGGCGGCAAAACTGGATCTGAGCAACGTGGCGGATAACGAAGAGGACCGCGACACGCTGTTGCAACTGCTGTTCACCTTTGGCGTTGAACCGCAAATTGGTAAAGATCGCCCGACGTTTGTCTATCACTTCCCGGCCAGCCAGGCCTCGCTGGCGCAGATCAGCACCGAAGATCACCGCGTGGCGGAACGGTTTGAGGTGTACTTCAAAGGCATTGAGCTGGCGAACGGTTTCCACGAGCTGACCGACGCGCGCGAACAGCAGCAGCGTTTCGAGCAGGATAACCGCAAGCGCAACGCGCGCGGTCTGCCGCAGCAGCCGATTGACACCAACCTGCTGGAAGCGCTTAAGGCCGGTTTGCCGGACTGCTCCGGCGTGGCGCTGGGTGTGGATCGTCTGGTCATGCTGGCGCTGGGTGCCGAGCAGCTGGGCGATGTGATTGCCTTTACGGTCGATCGCGCCTGAAAAAATGCCGGGTGGCGCTGTCGCTTACCCGGCCTACTCGGTCATTTAACTCTGCCACATTAAAAACTGCTCTTTTCGCTATGCACGGGTCTTTTTCTTAAATTGACTCGGATAGCCACAATATTTGTCTGGTCATCTGCTACCATCCGCGCAGTTTAATTCCGTTTCGGATGGTTATATGTCTCACTCACTCAAAAAAATGACCCTTACCGGGCTCATTCTGATGATTTTTACGTCAGTCTTTGGCTTTGCCAATAGCCCGTCCGCGTTTTATCTGATGGGCTACAGCGCGACGCCGTTTTATATCGTTTCCGCTCTGTTCTTCTTTATCCCGTTTGCGCTGATGATGGCGGAGATGGGCTCGGCGTACCGGAAAGAAGAGGGTGGCATCTATTCGTGGATGAACAACAGCGTCGGTCCGCGTTATGCGTTTATCGGTACGTTCATGTGGTTTTCATCCTACGTCGTCTGGATGGTCAGCACGGCGGCCAAGGTCTGGGTGCCGTTCTCAACGTTTCTCTTCGGTGCGGATAAAACGCAGGTCTGGTCTCTGGCGGGGCTGAGTTCCACACAGGTGGTCGGTATTCTGGCGGTGTGCTGGATGGTGGTGGTCACGCTGGTGGCCTCGAAAGGCATCAACAAAATTGCCCGTATCACTGCCGTTGGCGGTATTTCCGTGATGTGCCTGAACCTGGTGCTGCTGCTGGTCAGCATCGCCATTCTGTGCCTGAACGGCGGGCATTTCGCACAGGAAGTCAACTTCGTTTCATCGCCTAATCCGGGTTACCAGTCCGGACTGGCCATGCTCTCCTTCGTGGTGTTTGCCATCTTTGCTTACGGTGGAATTGAAGCCGTGGGCGGCCTGGTCGACAAAACCGAAAATCCGGAAAAGAACTTCGCCAAAGGCATTATCTTTGCCGCCATCGTCATATCCATTGGCTACTCACTGGCGATTTTCCTCTGGGGCGTCAGCACCAACTGGCAGCAGGTACTGAGCAATAACACTACCAACCTCGGCAACATTACCTACGTGTTGATGAAAAGCCTGGGGGTGACGCTGGGCAACGCCATGGATCTCGCGCCGGAAACGTCGGCCACCCTGGGGATCTGGTTTGCGCGGATTACCGGTTTGTCGATGTTCCTCGCCTATACTGGCGCGTTCTTCACGTTGATCTACTCGCCGCTGAAAGCGATTATTCAGGGGACGCCAAAGACGCTGTGGCCTGCACGTATGACTCAGCTGAACGCTGCCGGTATGCCTGCCAACGCGATGTGGATGCAGTGCATGCTGGTGTGCGTGTTCATTCTGCTGGTGTCCTTCGGCGGTGATACCGCGTCGGCGTTCTATAACAAGCTGACCCTGATGGCAAACGTATCGATGACGCTTCCGTATCTGTTCCTGACCCTGGCGTTCCCGTTCTTTAAGGCGAAGCAGGATCTGGAACGACCGTTTGTGATCTTCAAAACCCGTGCGGCGACGCTGCTGGCGACCACTGTTGTGGTGCTGGTCGTCGCGTTCGCCAACATTTTTACCGTCATTCAGCCCGTTGTTGAGGCAAATGACTGGAACAGCACGCTGTGGATGGTTGGCGGACCGATCTTCTTCTCGCTGCTGGCAATGGGGATTTATGAGCATTACCGTCGTCGCTCGACGGCCTGTGTAGCAGAAGTGGCATAAAGGATTGACCCCCTCCCGATGGGGAGGGGGAAAGGATTACAAACTTCCCGCCGGGCGCGTACGCGCCGCTGACGTCAACGTTCTTCCCGTCTTACGTCCGTCCAGCGTTTCCAGACGCATCTGGAACGGTGGGAACGGCATATCAATTCCGTGCTCGCGGAAGCCAGCCAGAATCAGCTGGTGGATCTCATGGCGCAGCGGCATACGGTGTCCCATCTCGGCGGCGTAGATACGCAGCTCGAAAATCTGGATCCCCTGCTGCAAATCAACCAGGAAGACTTCCGGCGGTGGGTTGTCGATTACCAGCGAACAGCGTTCAGCAGCCGTATACAGGATCTGCGTCACCTCTTCGCTGTTGGCATCCGACGGAGCGGGTACGGTCAGCACCACACGCGTGACGGAGTCGGACAGCGACCAGTTGATAAACTGCTCGGTGATAAATGCCTTGTTCGGGACGATGATCTCTTTACGGTCCCAGTCGCTGATGGTGGTGGCACGGGTGTTGATCCTGGTGACGCTGCCGGTGAGATCGCGGATGGTCACCGTATCACCAATTCGAATCGGCTTTTCAAACAGAATGATCAGACCAGAAACGAAGTTGGCAAAAATCTCCTGTAAACCAAAGCCCAGGCCTACGGTCAGGGCGGCAACCAGCCATTGCAGTTTTGACCATTCGATACCAATCATCGAGAAGCCGACCAGCCCACCAAACAGCATGATTAAATACTTGGTGATGGTGGTGATGGCATAGCCTGTGCCTGGGGTTAAATCCAGATGCTGCAACAGCGCCAGCTCCAGCAAGGCAGGGAAGTTACGGATCAGCTGGGTGGTGATGATCAGCACCAGAATCGCAATCAGCACGGCCCCTAAGGTGATGGGCTCCAGGCTTTCGACTCCCTGCACCGTGGATGTCACATCCCATAAAGAGATGTTCTCCAGGAAGCCAAACGCGGAGTGGATTTCTGACCACAGGTAGATCACCGACAGCAGGGCAACCAGCATCAGAATTGAGCGTACCAGCCGCAGGGACTGGGTACTTATCGCATCCAGATCCAGTTCGACGTCATCAGCGTCTGTAGTCCCTTCGGTGCTGTTGACGTGGTTTGGCTCTTCCTCACCCCGCGCGCGCTGGGCCAGAATTTCTGCGCGACGATGTTTAGCACGGTCAAACGCCAGACGACGACGCTGGATCAGCATGCCGCGGCGGATAACATGGTAGACCACCAGCAGCAGGAACCAGATGGCCACCGACGTTTCCAGTCGGGCGAGCAGCGCCTGCGACGTGGCGAGATAACCGACCGCTGCCGCCAGCATCGCCGCCAGCGGCGCGCTGAGCAGCAGGTTCCACAGCAGACGGTTTAACATGTTATCGCCGCTGCCGGTCTTGTCGAGATAGAGCGGGATCCCGGCGCGTTTCAGGCTGAGCGTCACTACCGCTAACGCCCCGCAGATCAGCATAAAGCACAGCCGTCCCAGCGAGCCGGAGAACTCCCGGTCATTGAGATTATCGAACATGATCAGCGCCATAATCAGCGGCACAATCAGCCCGATGCTCATCAGGTAATAGCGCATCGCCCGCGCCACGCGATTACGCGGCCAGCCAAAGTGAGCGATGAACAGACCATTTGGCCGCGCAAACGTGGCGCAAATCATCACCACCCACAGCAGCGGAACGGTGGCGGTCACGCCATCGCCAATCGCGACGGCAAGCGGGTAGGGCCAGGCTTCACGCAGTCCGTATCCGAGCGTCATCCACAGCACCGGCAGCGGAGACGCGACCAGAATTGACCAGAACACCGTACGCAACGTCAACCAGAAGTGATCCTGGGTTACTTTTCCCACTCGGGCGCTGGAGCGCTCAAGGAAACGGGTAAAGTGACGACGGGAATAAATACTGAAGCCCACCAGAATCAGCGCCCCCAGCAACGGGAAGATAGTCTCCTTGCTGGTTATCATCATTACGCTGGCGAGGCCCAGCTGGCTAAAGGTGTCCAGCGAAATGAGGCGGCGCAGATCCTGCACGATCTCAATCGGCCAGGCGAAGGTCATCGGCCGCACGTCGGACGTCCAGAAAAGGTAACGGTGCGTGGCTTCGTTGACCTCTTTCAGCGCATCCTCCAGCTGGCTATTCGAGACTTTCAGCTTGGTCAGCTCAAGGATCAGCGTATCGCCCCCCTGCAACAGGGAATTGAGCAGTTCGCGTTGGGTGCGCAGCTGCGCTTCCAGAATACGACTTTGCTCGCCGGTGAGCGGCTGTCCGTCAGCCTGACGGATCTGGCGGATTTGCGGCTGCTTGTTGAGGAGATCTTCATAATGAAGACGCTGAACACGCAGCTGCGCCATCTCCGTATCAAGCTGCTGTGGTTTTGGCATCTCTGGCAGACGGGCCACCTGCGCGCGTAACGCTTCGCCCAACAGGTTAGACGAGCCAAGCCACTGGGACTGTTCACGCAGCGTGTTGAGTGCCTGACGAACCTGAAGGGTTTGATTGGTAGCCTGACGCTGCTGCGAGGCCACCAAATCCATGCGCTGCGCCTGCTGATTCAGCGCAGCAGAAAGCTCGCGGTTAACCTTAAACTGGGCGACGATGCTGTCGGGCAGGTTAGCGCTGTTTTCGGCCAGTAACTCTGTGCTTTCCAGAGCACGTTCAGCTTCACGCTGACGCTGGCTGTTGAGTTGATTTCTCAGCGCCTGGAGATACGCATCCAGCTGCTGGCTCTGCTTCTGCGCCAGCTCGGAACGCATCCGCGACAGCTCCTGGCGGTTGTTAGCGGAAAGCTGCGCCAGCTCCAGTTCATCAACCAGGGCTTTTAGTCTGGCGGATTCCGCCTGCAACCCAAGATTTTGCGCCTGATTCTGCGGTGTGCTGCCCGTCTGCGTCCCGATGCGGCGTTCCACCTCATTTAACTGACGGCGGGCATCGGTTTGCTGCTGTGGAAGCTGACTGAGGGAATCGGCAATTTCACGCGCCCGTTCCTGCTCCTGCTGCGCCAGACGGCTTTTTTCCAGCAGCTGGCTGCTGACTTGCAGGATCTCCTGATTCAGCGCCTCGGACGTCATCCCCGCGGGGATCTGGCGTGGTTCATCGCGCAGGTTGTTTAGCTGCGAGCGCAGGGTCTGAGAGAGTTTGGGGAAATTGTCGATAACCTGTTGATACTGCTGCGCGCGCTCAAGGGAACCCTTTCGTTCCTCAAGCGCGTTCAGTGCAGACTGGAGCGACTCAACGGTCTCCGGCTGAGCGGGTTTTGCCGCTTTTGCCTGCTCCAGCTCCTGGGTTATCTGTTTGGCGTCGGGGGCCGTCGCTGCGTACGCCCCCATGCTGAGGCACCAGGCCATCAGTAATACGATAATCGGGCGCACGTCAGCGATCCTTCTGTTGTTAGCCTTCGTCTTTTTTGTCGTCAACCAGCGGGCTGGCGTCGTGCTCGGCTTTGATCTCATCTTCCGGCAACGGGGCTGGCGCAACGTCTGGTGTTGCAAAGACCTCCGTCGATACTGCCAGAGGCTGGCCGAGTTTGGTCACGGACAGGCTTTCCAGCTCGTCGACCAGGTTAACTTTGCCCGGAGCGAACAGGTTGATGACCGTTGAGCCCAGCTTGAAGCGGCCCATTTCCTGACCTTTCAGCAGGGCCACAGAACCTTCTTCTTCGCCGGCAGGCCAGGTCCAGCGCTTGATCACGCCTTCGCGTGGCGGAGTAATGGTGCCCGCCCAGACGGTTTCGATGCTGCCTACAATGGTAGCACCCACCAGAATCTGCGCCATTGGGCCAAATTCAGTATCAAACAGGCAGATGACGCGCTCGTTACGGGCAAACAGGTTAGGAACGTTTTGCGCCGTCAGGTGATTGACGGAGAACAGATCCCCCGGCACGTAGATCATCTCGCGCAGAATACCGTTACACGGCATATGCACGCGGTGGTAATCGCGCGGGGAGAGATAGGTGGTCGCGAAAGTCCCGTTACGGAACAGATCGGCCATTATGTAGTTACCGGCCAGCAGCGCTTCCAGGCTGTAGTTATGGCCTTTCGCCTGCAAAATTTTGTCGTTTTCAATTTTACCCAGCTGGCTGATCACGCCGTCCGCTGGCATCACCAGCACGTTCGGGTCGGTATTCAGCGGACGCACTTCGTCGCGCAGCGGACGCACAAAAAATTCGTTGAAGGTACGATAGCTTGCCGTATCCGGCTTCTGCGCTTCTTTCATGTCGACCTTGTAGTATTTCACGAACAGGTCGATGACCAGTTTGGTCAGCCAGCCCGCTCGTTTGCTCGCGCCCCAGCCCGCCAGGCGAGTGAGCCACAGTTTCGGCAGAATGTATTGAAGCGAAAGTTTAAATGAGTTTAACAAGGTAGCCTCCAGGCCATTGTTTTGTCGTTCCTGATCCGGCATTACGCTGCCGGAACCTGAAAAAAGGGGACGATTTTAGCGACGCTTAGCTTAGTTGTCAGTTATCAGAATCAGAAAAGTTTTTACGCGTTTTTACCTGGTCCATGCTTTCGAGAATACGGTGGTAATTTTCGAAACGGGTTTCCGCAATTTCTCCGTTCTCTACCGCTTCGCGGATGGCGCAGCCCGGATCGTTGTCATGTTTACAGTCGCGGTATTTGCAAGCGCCTAAATAGTCATGGAATTCGACAAATCCGTTAAAGATTTGTTCCGGCTCGAGATGCCAGAGACCAAATTCACGCACGCCCGGGGAGTCAATCACATCGCCGCCGTGCGGGAAGTGATAGAGACGTGAGGCGGTGGTGGTGTGCTGGCCCAGCCCGGAGACGTCCGACACATCGTTGGTCAGGATCTCCTGCTGAAGGCCGAGCAGATTGTTAAGCAGGCTGGATTTACCCACGCCGGACTGCCCTGCAAAGATGCTGATGCGGTTGGTTAGCGCATCTTCCAGCGGCTTCAGGCCGTCTTTGGTGCGGCTGGAAACCATCAACACGCGATAGCCAATGTTGCGGTAAATATCCATCTGCTCATTGACAAAGGCCATGGCCTCGTCATCCAGCAGATCGATTTTATTCAGCACGATAAGCGGCTCAACCTGTAGCGTTTCGCAGGCCACCAGATAACGGTCAATAATGTTGAGTGAAAGCTCAGGCAAAATCGCCGAAACGATCACGATCTGGTTAATGTTGGCTGCAATGGGCTTCACGCCGTCGTAGAAATCCGGACGGGTCAGAACCGACGTGCGTTCATGCACGGCTTCAACGATGCCTTTAACCGTTACCCCTTCCGCCGCCTCCTTGCCCGGACGCCAGACCACGCGGTCACCGGTCACCAGGGAACGGATGGTGCGACGGATATTGCAACGGTGGATATCCCCGTCGGCAGATTCGACATCGGCGTGCATGCCGAAGCGGCTAATCACAACGCCTTCTGTCGCTTCGCCAAACAGGTTGTCGTCGTAATCGGGCTTCTCCGTAGTGGTTTTAAGACGGCGCTGGTGATTTGCATTCACGCGGCGCTGCTGCCCTTTGGAGAGTTTATTTTTACTCAATCGCGCTGGCTCCTGGTCGCCCGTAGCGGGCAAAACCTCTATGATACACTCTAATTAATACTAGTTAACCTGCTACTGCCGGTTATGCGAGAAGGGTGGAAAATAACATGAGCGCGGACGAAAACAACCTGATTTGGATCGATCTTGAGATGACCGGCCTTGATCCCGAGCGCGATCGCATTATTGAGATCGCCACACTGGTCACCGATGCCAACCTCAATATTCTGGCGGAAGGCCCAACGATTGCCGTGCACCAGTCCGATGACCAGCTTGCGCTGATGGATGAGTGGAACGTGCGTACCCATACCGGCAGCGGGCTGGTGGAACGCGTGAAGGCCAGCACCCTGGGCGACCGCGAAGCGGAGCTGGCGACGCTTGAATTTCTGAAGCAGTGGGTGCCGGCAGGAAAATCGCCTATCTGTGGCAACAGCATTGGTCAGGATCGTCGTTTCCTGTTTAAGTACATGCCGGAGCTGGAGTCCTACTTCCACTACCGCTATCTGGATGTGAGCACCCTGAAAGAGCTGGCCCGCCGCTGGAAACCGGAAATTCTCGACGGCTTCACAAAGCAGGGGACGCACCAGGCGATGGATGACATCCGTGAGTCTGTTGCGGAGCTGGCGTACTATCGCGAAAAATTTATTAAGCTCTGATTTTGCGATCCGGCGCCTTGCGTGGCCGGGTTTTTGTCGCTAAATTGTTCAGCTTGCCGATTAAATAAGCACTTGAACTGAATTTCAAAAAAATCGCTTTGAGGGGGGTTGCAGCTAAACGGATTTCTCGTATAATGCGCCTCCCGTAACGACAGAGAATTACACGTTACGACAGCAACAAAAGCAGTACAGATTTGCGGGAATAGCTCAGTTGGTAGAGCACGACCTTGCCAAGGTCGGGGTCGCGAGTTCGAGTCTCGTTTCCCGCTCCAAATTCTTCTTCATCTCCAGATTATCCACAGCGAAGTGCTTCGTTGGGGACGTTTTCTATTATGTCTGAAATACTCTTGTGAACAGAGTTATCCACAGAAACCGTGATAAAACCAGTCTCTACGAAATGTTAGCAGGGTGAATAATATCTTCGTAATTACCTGTAATTTATGAAGAAAATTTGATTTCAAAATGTTATTGAGATCACTTGACCTGTTTGCCAGAGCTGATGGCGCCTGAATTCTTATTTTTATTCACAGCCTGTGAATATATCACACATCCCGCGGCAGCCCTTTTTCAATCACCCTGACCAGGCGCTGTTTCTTCGGTAACTGCACTTCAACCACGCCGGCATTTCGCTTCTCAATTTGCTGCGCAATCGCCCATTCTATGTGCTCATCAAGAAGTGGGTGCTCACCTCTACGGCTTTCGAGCGCCTGAAGATTTGCCTCATCCCACGGGGCATTCCCCAGCGCAACGGCCACATTACGCAGCCAGCGCAGGTGGCCGATACGACGTATGGCGGAACCCTCCGTCACCTTCAGGAACCAGGCTTCGCTCCAGGCGAACAGTTCGATCAACTGCGGGGCATGTAACGCCTTGCGCGGACTGAAGTCTTCTTCGTCCGTCAACTGTGAATAACGGTTCCACGGACAAATCAGCTGACAGTCATCACAGCCGTAGATGCGGTTGCCAATAAGCGGACGAAACTCCTCTGGAATAGCGCCTTCCAGCTCGATAGTGAGATAAGAGATACAGCGGCGCGCATCAACGGTATACGGTTCGACAATCGCGCCCGTCGGGCAGATGGTCATACAGGCCACACAGCGACCACAACCTTCTTCCACCGGACTGTCTACCGGCAGAGGTAAATCAATCAGTAGTTCACCCAGGAAAAAGAATGAGCCCGCGTCGCGGCTTAAGATAAGTGAGTGCTTACCTGTCCAGCCGAGCCCGGCTTTTTCGGCGATCGGGCGCTCAAGAATAGGCGCAGAATCGACAAAGGGTCTAAAATTCAGCGAAACACAGTGCTGCTGAATGGTTTCCCCGAGCTTTTTTAGACGGTTGCGTAGAAGTTTATGGTAATCACGCCCCAGCGCGTATCGGCTGACGTAACCCAGCGAAGGATTTTTTAGCGTGCGCGCAAAGGCCGCGTTAGCAGGCAGATAGTTCATGCGTACGCTAATAACGCGCAGCGTACCCGGCAACAGCTCGTGGGGGCGGGCACGCATCATACCGTGACGCGCCATCCACTCCATCTCGCCGTGGTATTGTTTATCCAGCCATGCCTGGAGCTTAGGCTCACTGGCAGAGAGGTCGGTGTCAGTAATACCGACCTTCTGGAAGCCCAGTTCAGCACCCCACTGTTTTATTTTTTGCGCTAATTCATTGAGATCGAGGGGCTGTGACATGACGGACCATACTGTGAAGAAAAACCTCGCAAGTATACCACATTCCATCTGGCATGCGGATGACCTCCGTCGGGCCGAGAAAGAGGCCGCAGATAGCCTCGGCATTACCCTTTACGAACTGATGCAGCGCGCGGGCGAGGCGGCGTTTAACGTGGCGCGCACGGCTTATCCGGATGCCTCGCACTATCTGATCCTGTGCGGGCACGGCAATAACGGTGGCGATGGCTATGTGGTGGCTCGTCTTGCGGTGGCGGCGGGGCTGCGCGTCACCCTGATGGCGCTGGAGAGCGACAAGCCGCTACCGGAAGAGGCTGGCATGGCGAGAGAGGCCTGGCTGAATGCGGGGGGCATTATTCATGCGCCTGATATTATCTGGCCCGAGGATGTCGACGTGATTGTTGATGGTCTGCTGGGGACGGGACTGATGCGCGCGCCTCGCGATGACGTCGCCGCGCTGATTACGCGCGCTAATGCGCACCCCGCCCCGGTGGTAGCGCTGGATATTCCCTCCGGCCTGATGGCGCAAACCGGCGCGACGCCGGGCGTGTCGATTGAGGCGGCGCACACCGTGACCTTTATCGCCCTGAAGCCGGGGCTGCTTACCGGGAAAGCGCGGGATGTCGTGGGCACGTTACACCACAACGCCCTGGGGCTGGAAAACTGGCTGATCGGACAGGATACCCACATCACCCGCTTTGATGCCTCCCAGCTTGCACAGTGGCTACCGCCGCGTCGTCCCACCTCCCATAAGGGTGACCATGGCCGACTGCTGATTATTGGTGGCGATCATGGCACGGCAGGTGCGATTCGAATGACCGGAGAGGCCGCGTTGCGCAGCGGCGGCGGATTAATACGCGTGCTGACCCGCAGCGAAAACATTCCGCCCATTATTACCGCGCGGCCGGAGCTGATGGTCCACGAGCTTACCCCGCAGGCGATTGAAAAGGGTCTTGAGTGGGCGGACGTGGTGGTCATTGGTCCGGGCCTGGGTCAGCAGGAGTGGGGTAAACAGGCCCTGCAAAAGGCCGAGAATTTTCGTAAACCGATGCTCTGGGATGCCGACGCGCTTAACCTTCTGGCAATAAACCCGGATAAGCGTCACAATCGCATTCTGACGCCGCACCCCGGCGAAGCCGCACGGCTGCTTAACTGTAGCGTGGCAGAAATTGAAAGCGATCGCTTACTTTCAGCCCAACGTCTGGTAAAACGTTACGGAGGTGTTGCCGTTTTGAAAGGGGCGGGAACCGTTATCGCCAGCGATGATGCGATGGGCATCGTTGATGCCGGTAATGCAGGCATGGCGAGCGGCGGCATGGGCGATGTGCTCTCTGGCATCATTGGCGCATTGCTCGGACAGAAACTTCCCCTTTATGATGCAGCCTGTGCGGGCTGCGTGGCCCACGGTACGGCGGCTGACAGGCTGGCTGCTCGTTACGGAACGCGCGGTATGCTGGCCACCGATCTTTTTTGCACGCTGCGGCGTGTTGTTAACCCGGATGTGATTGACGTAGAAAATGACTAATCGAGCGATTCCTTTACCTGATGAACAAGCCACTTTAGATCTCGGCAAGCGCGTGGCGCAGGCCTGTCAGGGGGCGACCGTCATTTATCTGTATGGTGATTTAGGCGCGGGTAAAACAACCTTCAGCCGTGGCTTTTTGCAGGCGTTAGGCCATAACGGGAACGTAAAAAGCCCGACCTACACGCTGGTGGAACCGTACACGCTTGAAAATATCATGGTGTACCACTTTGATTTATATCGTCTTGCGGACCCGGAGGAGCTGGAATTTATGGGGATCCGCGATTACTTTGCCAACGACGCCATCTGCCTGGTGGAGTGGCCGCAACAAGGTGCGGGTGTGCTGCCTGACCCGGATGTCGAAATTCACTTAGATTACCAGGCACAAGGGCGTGAGGCACGCATCAGTGCGGTTTCCTCATCAGGCTGTTCCTTACTGGCGCGTTTAGCCGGTTGAGCGTAGGGATAACGGGATGATTAATCGCGTTAAAGGTTGGGTGCTGGCTGCCACGGTCCTGCTGTGCGCGCAGGTCGGGGCGGCCAGCCTCTCGGATATTCAGGTGTCGAATGGCGATAGCCAGGCCCGCATTACGTTCAGCTTTATGGGCGATCCTGAATATGCTTTCTCACAAATCGACAGCCGCAGCGTGGCGCTCGATATTAAACAGACCGGGGTGATCCAGGGGCTGCCGCTCCAGTTCAGCGGCAACAATCTGGTGAAAAGCATCCGTTCGGGAACGCCGAAGGATACGCAGTCTCTGCGTCTGGTGGTCGATCTCACCGAAAAGGGCAAAACGAAGGCGGTTAAGCAGCAAAACGGCGCCAATTATACGGTGGTCTTTACCATTAATGCTGATGTTCCGCCGCCGCCGCCACCGCCTGCACCTGTTGTAGCAAAACGCGTGGAAGCGCCGGTTTATACCCCAAGGCCGTCTGAGCCAGCCCGTAATCCGTTTAAATCACAAAATGACCGACTTACCGCCGTGACCAGCAGCAACACGGTGACGCGTCCGGCGGTCAGCGCGCGGCGAACACCGGTCAGTGGCGACAAAGTGATTATCGCCATCGACGCCGGACACGGCGGGCAAGATCCTGGCGCGATTGGCCCGGGCGGCACGCGGGAGAAAAACGTCACTATCGCCATTGCCCGTAAGCTGCGTGCGCTTCTGAATGACGATCCGATGTTTAAAGGGGTCATGACCCGCGACGGAGATTACTTTATTTCAGTGATGGGACGCTCGGATGTGGCGCGTAAGCAAAACGCCAACTTCCTGGTGTCGATTCACGCGGATGCTGCGCCGAACCGTAACGCCACCGGCGCGTCGGTATGGGTGCTGTCGAACCGTCGAGCCAACAGTGAAATGGCGAACTGGCTTGAAGAGCACGAGAAGCAATCTGAACTGTTAGGTGGGGCAGGCGATGTGCTGGCAAACAGCCAGGCCGATCCGTATCTCAGCCAGGCGGTACTGGATTTACAGTTCGGTCATTCTCAGCGCGTCGGGTATGATGTCGCCACTAACGTACTGAGCCAGCTGCAAAGCATTGGATCGCTGCATAAGCGTCGCCCGGAGCATGCAAGCCTTGGTGTCCTGCGTTCGCCGGATATCCCGTCGATTCTGGTAGAGACGGGCTTTATCAGTAACCATGGTGAAGAGCGTTTACTGGGAAGCGACAGCTATCAGCAGCAAATTGCCGAAGCGATTTATAACGGTCTGCGTAAATACTTTGACGCGCATCCGCTTCAGTCTGCGCCGCAGGGCGGGGCAGCCCAGACGGCAAGCGCCGCGCTGCCGGGTGAAATGACCGCGACTAATTAAGGAGAGTTCATGCCGATTCAGGTTCTACCGCCGCAGCTCGCGAACCAAATCGCCGCCGGTGAGGTGGTGGAACGCCCTGCGTCGGTGGTGAAGGAACTGGTGGAAAACAGCCTCGATGCAGGGGCGACCCGCATTGATATCGATATCGAACGCGGGGGCGCAAAGCTTATCCGCATTCGTGATAACGGCTGTGGCATCAAAAAGGACGAACTGGCGCTGGCGCTGGCGCGTCATGCCACCAGTAAAATTGCCTCACTTGACGATCTGGAAGCGATTATAAGCCTGGGTTTTCGCGGCGAAGCGCTGGCCAGTATCAGCTCCGTTTCCCGCTTAACGTTGACCTCCCGCACGGCCGACCAGCAGGAAGCCTGGCAGGCCTACGCCGAAGGGCGTGATATGGACGTCACGGTTAAACCTGCGGCGCACCCGGTAGGCACCACGCTTGAAGTGCTGGATCTCTTCTATAACACGCCCGCCCGGCGCAAGTTTATGCGAACCGAGAAGACCGAATTCGGACATATCGACGAGATCATCCGCCGCATCGCGCTGGCGCGCTTTGATGTCACGATCAACCTTAGCCATAACGGCAAAGTGATGCGCCAGTATCGCGCAGTGGCGGAAGGCGGGCAAAAAGAGCGTCGGCTGGGCGCTATCTGCGGCACACCGTTCCTGGAAAAAGCGCTGGCCATTGAGTGGCAGCATGGCGATCTGACCTTGCGTGGCTGGGTTGCCGATCCGAACGCCAGCAGCGCCGCTTTTGCTGAAATTCAGTATTGCTACGTCAACGGCCGCATGATGCGCGACCGCCTGATTAACCACGCTATTCGACAGGCCTGCGAAGATAAGCTCGGCGCCGATCAACAGCCCGCCTTTGTGCTTTATCTGGAGATCGACCCGCACCAGGTTGACGTTAACGTGCACCCCGCCAAGCACGAGGTGCGTTTCCACCAGTCGCGCCTGGTGCATGATTTCATCTACCAGGGCGTTGCCGCTGTATTGCAGCAGCAGGCAGAGCCAGAGTTGCCGCTGGCAAAAGAAGCGCCCGCGCCGCGCCCACTGCCGGAAAACCGCGTGGCGGCCGGGCGTAACCATTTTGCTGAACCGGCGGTAGCGCGCGAGCCGGCTGCCCCACGTTTATCCTCGGCGGGCAACGCGCCGCGACCAACCGGTGCCAACTATCCCAACGCTCAGCCGGGCTATCATAAACAGCAGGGGGCGCTGTACCGCAAGCTGCTGGATACCCCGTCCGTTGAGCATAAAGAGCACATCACGGTTTCACCCCCCTCTCTGGATGGACATAGCCAGAGTTTTGGTCGGGTATTAACCATTATTGCCCCCGACATGGCGTTGCTTGAACGCGAAGGTAAACTCCTGTTGCTGGCGCTTTCCGTGGCGGAGCGCTGGCTCAAACAGGCGCAGTTAACTCCGGGGGTGAATGCCGCCTGCGCGCAGCCGCTGTTGATTCCTGTTCGCCTGAAAATAACCCCTGAAGAAACAGGGGTTTTGCGGCGCGTGCAGACGCAACTGGCCGAAATGGGGATTGAAATCGTACTGGACGCGCAGCATGTGACAATTCGCGCAGTGCCTTTACCCTTACGCCAACAAAATTTACAAAACTTGATTCCTGAACTGATAGGCTACCTGGCGCAGCAAACGACGTTTGATGCCGCCGATACCGCGCAGTGGATCGCCCGCCATCTGGCCAGCGAACATTCGCCGTGGAGTATGGCGCAGGCGATTACCGTTCTGGCGGAGGTGGAGCGCCTCTGTCCACAGCTGGTGAAAGCACCTCCAGGTGGCTTGTTACAACCTGTTGATTTACAAACGGCGATGACCGCCCTGAAACATGACTGATGTAAGTAAGGCGAGCCTGCCAAAGGCGATTTTTCTAATGGGGCCAACGGCCTCCGGCAAAACGGCGTTAGCCATTGAGTTACGTAAAGTTTTGCCAGTAGAGTTGATTAGCGTTGATTCAGCCCTCATCTACCGAGGGATGGACATCGGCACGGCGAAGCCCAACGCAGACGAACTGCGTGCGGCACCGCACCGTTTACTGGATATTCTCGACCCGGCACAGGCTTACTCCGCGGCAGATTTTCGCCGCGACGCCTTAGCCGAGATGGCCGAGATTACCGCCGCGGGACGCATACCGCTGTTAGTTGGCGGCACGATGCTCTACTTTAAGGCGCTGCTGGAGGGGTTATCGCCTCTGCCATCGGCCGATCCGGAAGTGAGAGCGAAGATTGAGCGGCAGGCGGCAGAGCAGGGGTGGGACGTTTTGCACAGGCAACTGGAAGAGATTGACCCGGTTGCCGCAGCGCGGATCCACCCAAACGATCCGCAAAGGCTTTCCCGGGCACTGGAAGTTTTTTTCATTTCGGGTAAAACTTTAACGGAACTGACGCAAACGTCAGGAGACGCTCTGCCGTATCAGGTGCATCAGTTCGCCATCGCCCCGGCGAGCCGTGAACTGCTCCATCAACGAATTGAGCAGCGTTTTCATCAGATGTTGGCTTCAGATTTTGAAGCAGAAGTGCGGGCGCTTTTTGCCCGTGGAGATTTGCATACGGACATGCCTTCCATTCGTTGTGTGGGGTACCGCCAGATGTGGTCGTATCTTGAAGGCGAGATTTCATACGATGAAATGGTTTATCGAGGTGTTTGCGCCACGAGACAGTTAGCGAAGCGCCAGATCACCTGGTTACGCGGTTGGAAGGGGGTTCACTGGTTAGACAGTGAAAAACCACAACAGGCGTTAAACGAAGTGATTGAGGTTATTGGTGATATCGCTGACTGAATGTGTACAATTAAGCCGTATCGTGCGCAATTTTTCAGAATCGCAAGGTTCTAAGTACAAAACAAGCATATAAGGAAAAGATAGAATGGCTAAGGGGCAATCTTTACAAGATCCGTTCCTGAACGCATTGCGTCGGGAGCGTGTTCCAGTTTCTATTTATTTGGTGAATGGTATTAAGCTGCAAGGTCAGATTGAGTCTTTCGATCAGTTCGTGATCCTGTTGAAAAACACGGTCAGCCAGATGGTCTATAAGCACGCGATTTCTACTGTTGTTCCGTCCCGTCCGGTATCTCATCACAGCAATAACGCTGGCGGCGGCACTGGCAGTAACTACCATCACGGCAGCAACGCGCAGGGTTCTTCAACACCAGCGCAGGACAGCGAAGAAACCGAATAAGGTTTTGGGCTGTTATCCACACGGGGAGCCAGGGATCCTGCGTTCCCCGCTGATCTTTTTAGAGAGGTTTACGCTTGTTTGACCGTTATGACGCCGGTGAGCAGGCGGTGCTGGTACACATCTATTTTTCGCAAGACAAAGATATGGAAGACCTCCAGGAGTTTGAATCTCTGGTCTCTTCCGCCGGTGTCGAAGCAATGCAGGTGATTACCGGTAGCCGTAAAGCGCCGCACCCGAAGTATTTTGTAGGTGAAGGTAAAGCAGTAGAAATTGCGGATGCCGTAAAAGCAACCGGCGCATCTGTTGTGCTGTTTGATCATGCGCTGTCTCCGGCTCAGGAACGTAACCTGGAAGCTCTCTGCGAATGCCGTGTTATCGATCGCACGGGGTTGATCTTAGATATTTTTGCTCAGCGTGCGCGTACCCACGAGGGTAAGTTGCAGGTTGAGCTGGCGCAGTTGCGCCATCTGGCGACGCGTCTGGTGCGTGGCTGGACACACCTTGAAAGACAAAAAGGCGGGATTGGTTTGCGCGGCCCGGGTGAAACCCAGCTCGAAACCGACCGCCGTTTACTGCGTGGGCGTATTACCCAGATCCTTTCACGTCTGGAACGTGTAGAGAAACAGCGCGAGCAGGGGCGTCGGGCGCGAACGAAAGCTGACATCCCAACGGTGTCGCTGGTGGGCTATACCAACGCCGGTAAATCCACTCTGTTTAACCAGATAACCGAGGCCCAGGTGTATGCCGCAGACCAGCTGTTTGCGACCCTGGACCCAACCCTGCGCCGTATTGACGTCGCAGACGTGGGTGAAACGGTGCTGGCGGATACCGTAGGGTTTATTCGCCATCTGCCGCACGATCTGGTCGCGGCGTTTAAAGCGACGTTGCAGGAGACGCGTCAGGCGACCCTGCTACTGCATGTGATTGATGCGGCTGACGTACGCGTGCAGGAGAACATCGACGCGGTGAACGTGGTGCTCGAAGAGATCGACGCCCACGAAATTCCTACCCTGTTGGTGATGAACAAGATCGATATGCTGGACGATTTTGAACCGCGTATTGACCGAGACGAAGAGAACAAACCGATTCGGGTCTGGCTGTCTGCTCAGGCCGGGATTGGTGTGCCACTGCTTTTCCAGGCTTTGACAGAACGTCTTTCCGGTGAGGTAGCTCAGCACACGCTGCGACTGCCGCCACAGGAAGGCAGGCTGCGCAGCCGGTTTTATCAGCTTCAGGCGATAGAAAAAGAGTGGATGGAGGATGACGGCAGCGTGGGGATGCAGGTGCGTATGCCGATCGTTGACTGGCGTCGCCTCTGTAAACAAGAACCTGCGCTGGCGGACTATATCGTCTGATCAGAAAGGGGAAGCCTGAAAAATTCGCCCTTGCATAACAAATATGGAGCATATACATGGCGTGGAATCAGCCCGGTAATAACGGACAAGACCGCGACCCGTGGGGAAGCAGCAATAATCAAGGCGGCAACTCTGGGGGAAATGGCAACAAAGGTGGTCGCGAGCAGGGGCCGCCGGATCTGGATGATATCTTCCGCAAACTGAGCAAAAAGCTTGGTGGCCTTGGCGGAGGAAAAGGTTCTGGCTCGGGTGGCAATTCCACTCAGAGTCCGCGCCCGCCAATGGGTGGCCGCGTGGTGGGCATTGTCGCCGCTGCGGTAGTAATCATCTGGGCAGCCAGCGGGTTCTACACCATTAAAGAAGCAGAACGCGGCGTGGTCACCCGTTTCGGTAAGTTCAGCCATCTGGTTGAACCGGGCCTGAACTGGAAGCCGACCTTCATTGATGACGTGACCGCGGTTAACGTGGAGTCCGTCCGTGAACTGGCCGCCTCTGGCGTGATGCTGACCTCTGACGAGAACGTGGTGCGCGTTGAGATGAACGTACAGTACCGCGTGACCGATCCGGAACGTTATCTGTTTAGCGTGACCAGCGCCGATGACAGCCTGCGTCAGGCGACCGACAGCGCCCTGCGTGGCGTGATCGGTAAATACACCATGGACCGTATCCTGACCGAAGGTCGTACCGTTATTCGTAGCGATACCCAGCGTGAGCTGGAAGAGACCATCCGTCCGTACAACATGGGTATCACCCTGCTGGACGTCAACTTCCAGGCTGCACGTCCGCCGGAAGAGGTGAAAGCCGCCTTTGACGATGCGATTGCCGCGCGTGAAAACGAACAGCAGTACATCCGTGAAGCGGAAGCGTACACCAACGAAGTTCAGCCGCGTGCAAACGGTCAGGCGCAGCGTATTCTGGAAGAAGCGCGTGCGTATAAGACCCAGACCATCCTGGAAGCACAGGGTGAAGTGGCTCGCTTCGCGAAGATCCTGCCGGAATATAAAGCCGCGCCGGAAATTACCCGTGAGCGTCTCTATATCGAGACCATGGAAAAAGTGCTGAGCCATACGCGTAAAGTGCTGGTTAACGACAACAAAGGCGGAAACCTGATGGTCCTGCCGCTGGATCAGATGCTGAAAGGCGGTTCTGCACCGGCAGCAAAAGACAACAGCGGTGCGAACAACCTGCTGCGTCTGCCACCGGCCTCGTCTGGCAGCGCCAGTGCGAACACAACGCCTTCTTCGAACGATGGTGACATTATGGACCAACGCCGTGCCAACGCGCAGCGTAACGACTACCAGCGTCAGGGGGAATAAGGATGCGTAAGTCAGTTATTGCGATCATCATCATTGTACTGGTCGTGCTCTACACCTCCATCTTTGTGGTGAAAGAGGGCGAGCGTGGGATCAAGTTCCAGTTCAGCAGCGTCGTGCGTGACGGCGACAAGCGTCCGGTGATTTATGAGCCGGGTCTGCACTTTAAGATCCCGTTCATTCAGTCAGTGAAAACGCTCGATGCGCGTATCCAGACCATGGATAACCAGGCCGATCGTTTCGTGACCAAAGAGAAGAAAGACCTGATCGTTGATTCCTATATCAAATGGCGCATCAGCGATTTCAGCCGCTACTTCCTGGCAACCGGGGGGGGCGACGTTTCTCAGGCAGAAGTGCTGCTGAAACGTAAGTTCTCTGACCGTCTGCGTTCTGAAATTGGTCGTCTGGATGTGAAAGACATTGTGACCGACTCCCGTGGTCGTCTGACGCTGGAAGTGCGTGATGCGCTGAACTCCGGCTCTGCGGGCACCGAGGATGAAGTTGAAACCCCGGCGGCAGACGATGCGATTGCCAAAGCGGCTGAACGTGTTCAGGCTGAAACCAACGGTAAAGTGCCGGTGATCAACCCGAACAGTATGGCGGCGCTGGGCATCGAAGTGGTTGATGTGCGCATCAAGCAGATCAACCTGCCAGCGGAAGTGTCCGAGGCGATCTACAACCGTATGCGCGCCGAGCGTGAAGCGGTAGCCCGTCGTCACCGTTCACAGGGTCAGGAAGAAGCGGAAAAACTGCGCGCGGCAGCGGACTATGAAGTCACCAAGACGCTGGCGGAATCTGAGCGCCAGGGTCGTATCCTGCGCGGTGAAGGTGATGCGGAAGCCGCGAAACTGTTTGCTGATGCATTCAGCCAGGATCCGGACTTCTATGCCTTCATTCGTAGCCTGCGCGCTTACGAGAATAGCTTCAAGAGCAACCAGGATGTGATGGTGCTCAGCCCGGACAGCGATTTCTTCCGTTATATGAAGACGCCGACCAACGCAACGCGATAAACTCAGGCTCGTTTGAATATTCAAACCACCGCTCTTCACGGAGCGGTGGTTTTCTTTTATAAGGATGAAAAATGAATTCAACGATCTGGCTCGCGCTGGCCCTGGTTTTGGTGCTGGAAGGCCTCGGCCCGATGCTTTATCCGCGCGCATGGCGCCGGATGATCGCCACCATGAGCCAACTGCCGGATAATATTTTGCGTCGTTTTGGCGGTGGTCTTGTGGTTGCTGGTATCGTTATCTACTACATGTTGAGGAAAACGATTGGCTGATCAAAAACTAACCGCAATTGGCATATTTTAGGGTCAAAAAGTGCTGTATATCTGAAAAAGCGATGGTAGAATCCATTTTTAAGCAAACGGTGATTTTGAAAAAAATGGGTAACAACGTCGTCGTACTGGGCACCCAATGGGGTGACGAAGGTAAAGGGAAGATTGTTGATCTTCTGACTGAACGGGCTAAATATGTTGTACGCTACCAGGGCGGTCACAACGCAGGCCATACTCTCGTAATCAACGGTGAAAAAACCGTCCTCCATCTTATTCCATCAGGCATTCTTCGCGAAAACGTCACCAGCATCATCGGTAACGGCGTTGTGCTGTCTCCTGCTGCGCTGATGAAAGAGATGAAAGGTCTGGAAGACCGTGGTATCCCTGTTCGTGAGCGTCTGCTGCTCTCCGAAGCCTGCCCGCTGATCCTGGACTATCACGTGGCGCTGGACGTGGCGCGTGAAAAAGCGCGTGGCGCGAAAGCGATCGGCACTACCGGTCGTGGCATCGGCCCGGCATACGAAGATAAAGTGGCTCGTCGCGGTCTGCGCGTCGGTGACCTCTTCGACAAAGCAACCTTCGCTGAAAAACTGAAAGAAGTGATGGAATATCACAACTTCCAGCTGGTGAACTTCTATAAAGCCGAAGCCGTTGACTACCAGAAAGTGCTGGATGACGTCATGGCGATTGCAGACATTCTGACCGGTATGGTTGTTGATGTGTCCGATCTGCTGGACCAGGCGCGCAAGCGTGGCGATTTCGTCATGTTCGAAGGTGCGCAGGGTACCCTGCTGGACATCGACCACGGAACCTATCCGTACGTTACGTCCTCTAACACCACCGCGGGTGGCGTGGCGACCGGCTCTGGCCTGGGTCCACGTTATGTGGATTACGTTCTGGGCATCATCAAAGCGTACTCCACTCGCGTGGGTGCAGGTCCATTCCCGACCGAACTGTTTGATGAAACCGGCGAGTTCCTCTGCAAGCAGGGTAACGAGTTTGGCGCGACCACCGGTCGTCGTCGTCGTACCGGCTGGCTGGACGCCGTTGCCGTACGTCGCGCAGTGCAGATCAACTCCCTGTCTGGCTTCTGCCTGACCAAGCTGGACGTACTGGACGGCCTGAAAGAAGTGAAAATCTGCGTTGGCTACCGCATGCCAGATGGCCGCGAAGTGACCACCACTCCGCTGGCTGCTGACGACTGGGAAGGCATTGAGCCAATCTACGAAACCATGCCGGGCTGGTCTGAGACCACCTTCGGTGTGAAAGAGCGTAGTGGCCTGCCAAAAGCCGCGCTGGACTACATCAAGCGCATTGAAGAACTGACCGAAGTGCCGATCGATATTATTTCTACCGGCCCGGATCGTACTGAAACGATGATCCTGCGCGACCCGTTCGACGCATAATCTTCGTGACTGCTGGCCTGCGGGGAAACCCGTAGGCCGGATAAGCGCAGCGCCATCCGGCGACCGCTCCTGGATCTCCGCTTTTTCGCCCCGTCTGTCAAATAAATTAGCCGCTAACTATCTGGCTGGTTTATCATCATTAATGAATATCTCTGCGGTTTAACCGCGTTTTCCCTTTTTCCTGAGGTTGATGTGCAGTTAACAAGTTTCACCGATTACGGCTTACGCGCGCTGATTTACATGGCGTCGTTACCCGATGGGAAGATGACCAGCATCTCTGAAGTCACAGAGGTGTACGGTGTGTCCCGTAATCATATGGTCAAAATAATCAATCAACTTAGTCGTGCCGGATACGTTGCTGCCGTCCGCGGGAAGAATGGAGGGATCCGTCTCGGTAAACCGGCACAGAGTATCCGTATTGGCGATGTGGTACGTGAACTGGAGCCGCTCTCTCTGGTGAACTGTAGCAGCGCGTTCTGCCACATTACGCCCGCTTGCCGCCTGAAGCAGGCGCTTTCAAAGGCCGTGCAAAGTTTTCTCAAGGAACTGGATAACTACACGCTGGCCGATTTGGTTGAAGAGAATCAACCGCTTTATAAATTATTGCTGGTGGAATGAAGAAAATTTCCACCGGAGCTGACAACGGAGGAACCGACATGTCACAAGATCCTTTCCAGGAACGCGAAGCCGAAAAATACGCGAATCCTATCCCCAGCCGCGAGTTCATCATTGAACACTTAACAAAACGCGAAAAACCCGCCAATCGTGAAGAACTTGCCGTTGAATTAAACATTGAAGGTGAAGAGCAAATTGAAGCCCTTCGCCGCCGCCTGCGCGCCATGGAGCGTGACGGGCAGCTGGTCTTTACTCGTCGCCAGTGCTACGCGCTGCCAGAACGCCTCGACCTGCTGAAAGGCACCGTTATTGGTCACCGCGATGGCTTTGGCTTCCTGCGCGTGGAAGGCCGTAAAGACGACCTGTACCTCTCATCTGAACAGATGAAGATGTGTATTCACGGCGACCAGATCCTGGCGCAGCCGCTGGGTGCAGACCGTAAAGGCCGCCGCGAAGCGCGCGTGGTCCGCGTGCTGGTGCCGAAAACCAGCCAGATCGTTGGCCGTTACTTTACCGATGCGGGCGTAGGTTTTGTGGTGCCGGACGACAGCCGTCTGAGCTTCGACATTCTCATCCCGCCTGAAGAGGTGATGGGCGCGCGTATGGGCTTTGTGGTGGTGGTTGAACTCACCCAGCGCCCGACCCGCCGTACCAAAGCGGTAGGTAAAATCGTCGAAGTGCTGGGCGATAACATGGGCACCGGCATGGCCGTTGATATGGCGCTGCGCACCCATGAAATTCCGTACGTCTGGCCGAAAGCGGTTGAAGACCAGATCGAAAACCTGCGTGAAGAAGTGCCGGAAGAGTCCAAAGCAGGCCGCGTGGATCTGCGCGATCTGCCGCTGGTCACCATTGATGGTGAAGACGCCCGTGACTTCGATGATGCCGTATATTGTGAGAAAAAACGTGGTGGTGGCTGGCGTCTGTGGGTGGCCATCGCGGATGTGAGTTATTACGTACGTCCACACACGCCGCTGGATAACGAAGCGCGCAGCCGCGGTACGTCGGTCTACTTCCCGTCTCAGGTTGTACCGATGCTGCCAGAAGTGCTCTCCAACGGCCTGTGTTCCCTCAACCCGCAGGTGGACCGCCTGTGTATGGTCTGCGAAATGACCATCTCCAGCAAGGGACGTCTGACGGGCTATAAGTTCTACGAAGCAGTGATGAGTTCTCATGCGCGCCTGACCTATACCAAGGTCTGGCATATGTTGCAGGGCGATCAGGATCTGCGCGAACAGTACGCGCCGCTGGTCAAACACATCGAAGAGCTGCACAACCTCTACAAAACGCTGGATCAGGCGCGCGAAGAGCGCGGTGGGATCTCGTTTGAGAGTGAAGAGGCGAAGTTTATCTTTAACGCCGAGCGCCGTATCGAGCGTATCGAGCAGACCCAGCGTAACGATGCGCACAAGCTGATTGAAGAGTGTATGATCCTGGCGAACATCTCGGCGGCACGTTTCGTTGAGAAAGCCAAAGAGCCTGCGCTGTTCCGTATTCACGACAAGCCAACCACGGAAGCCGTAACCTCGTTCCGCTCCGTGCTGGCTGAACTCGGTCTGGAGCTGCCTGGCGGTAATAAGCCTGAGCCACGCGATTACGCCGAGCTGCTGGAATCCATCAGCGATCGTCCTGACGCGGAAATGCTGCAAACCATGCTGCTGCGCTCCATGAAGCAGGCGATTTACGATCCGGAAAACCGGGGCCACTTTGGTCTGGCCTTACAGTCGTACGCGCACTTTACCTCGCCGATCCGCCGTTATCCGGATCTGTCCCTGCACCGTGCGATCAAGTATCTGCTGGCGCACGAGCAGGGTCATAAAGGCAATACGACCGAAACCGGAGGGTATCACTACTCCATGGAAGAGATGCTGCAGCTGGGCCAGCACTGTTCCATGACCGAGCGTCGTGCGGATGAAGCAACGCGCGACGTGGCGGACTGGCTGAAGTGTGACTTTATGCTGGATCAGGTGGGTAATATCTTTAAAGGCGTGATTGCCAGCGTCACCGGCTTTGGCTTCTTCGTGCGTCTGGATGAGCTGTTTATCGACGGTCTGGTGCACGTTTCCAGCCTCGATAACGATTACTACCGCTTCGACCAGGTCGGACAACGTCTGATCGGCGAATCCGGCGGCCAGACCTACCGTCTGGGAGATCGGGTGGAAGTGAAGGTTGAAGCCGTGAATATGGACGACCGTAAAATCGACTTCAGCCTGATCTCCAGCGAGCGCGCGCCGCGTAACGTCGGGAAAACCGAGCGTGAGAAAGCGAAAAAAGGTGGCAACGGTAAAGCGGGCGGCAAGCGACGTCAGGCAGGTAAAAGAGTAAACTTTGAGCCAGACAGCGCTTTCCGTGGCGAGAAGAAACAGAAGCCCAAGGCGGCGAAAAAAGACGCTCGTAAAGCGAAAAAACCGTCGACCAAGACCCAAAAAATAGCGGCCGCGACCAAAGCGAAGCGCGCGGCGAAGAAACAGCAGGCGGAGTAATTTCCCCTCACCCTGACCCTCTCCCCAACGGGAGAGGGGAAATATTTATTACGAGAACCATCAATGAGTGAAATGATTTACGGCATCCACGCGGTGCAGGCCCTGCTGGAGCGCGCGCCGGAGCGTTTTCAGGAAGTTTTTATTCTGAAAGGGCGAGAAGATAAACGTCTGATGCCGCTGATCCACGCGCTGGAAGCGCAGGGCGTAGTGATCCAACTGGCGAACCGCCAGTATCTGGATGAGAAAAGCGAAGGAGCTGTACACCAGGGCATTATCGCGCGCGTGAAGCCAGGCCGTCAGTATCAGGAGAACGATCTGCCGGATCTGATCGCTGAGCTGGATAACCCGTTCTTCCTGATCCTTGATGGCGTAACCGACCCGCATAACCTGGGCGCGTGCCTGCGTAGCGCCGATGCAGCAGGCGTGCATGCGGTGATTGTGCCAAGAGATCGTTCCGCGCAGCTTAACGCTACCGCTAAAAAAGTTGCCTGCGGCGCGGCGGAAAACGTTCCGCTGATCCGCGTGACTAACCTGGCGCGCACCATGCGTCTGTTGCAGGAAGAGAATATCTGGATCGTTGGCACGACCGGTGAAGCGGATCACACCCTGTATCAGAGCAAAATGACCGGCCGCATGGCGCTGGTGATGGGGGCAGAAGGTGAAGGCATGCGTCGTCTGACGCGCGAGCACTGCGACGAGCTGATCAGCATCCCGATGGCAGGCAGCGTGTCGTCCCTGAACGTTTCTGTTGCGACGGGTATCTGCCTGTTCGAAGCGGTGCGTCAGCGCGGGTAGCCTGTTGTGCCGGGTGGCGGCTTCGCCTTACCCGGCCTACAAAAGCATGGTAACGTAGGCCCGCTAAGCGCAGCGCCACCGGGCAACAATCTCACTCCTCTAACGACCGTAAATGGTCATCCTTCCTCAGCGTCATCAGCGCGAAAATACTCACCACCGCCGTTGCCATCACGTAGTACGCCGGAATATCCAGATTGCCCGTCTCTTTAATCAGCCCGGTAATGATCAGCCCCGCACAGCCCGAGAAGATCGCATTCGACAGAGAATAGGCCAGCCCCAGCCCGGTATAACGCACGCGCGTCGGGAACATCTCAGACAGCATTGCCGGCCCCGGCCCTGCCAGCATCCCAACCAGACCTCCCGCAATCAGCACCACAATCGCTTTGACCGCCAGCGTACTGGTTTCCGCCTGCAAAATTTTCAGCAGCGGCAGGGCGAGGATCAGCAGGAGCACGGTGGAGATAATCATCACCGTCCGCCGCCCGATCCTGTCGCTCAGCATGCCCGACGGAATGATCGTGAGCGCAAACCCAATGTTAGAAATCACCGCAATCAGCAGCGCCTGGTTAAAACCGGTGTGCAGCGCAGATTGCAGATAGGTCGGCATAATCACCAGATAGGTATAGCCCGCCGCAGACCAGACCATCACGCGGCCAATGCCCATCAGGATGGTTTTGAACGTGGCGGCGGTGGTGGCCTGAGTAACAACCGGTTTTTCCCGTTGCTGCACAAAGCTCGGCGTCTCTTCCATGCTCACCCGCAGCCATAGCGCGACCGCACCCATCGGCAACGCCAGGAAGAACGGAATGCGCCAGCCCCAGTCGTGCAAGGCTTCAGGGGAGAGCAGGGCAGAGAGCAACGCGACAATACCTGCGCCCGCTAACAGTCCGAGCGCCACGGTGAAGGACTGCCATGCCCCGTAAAGACCGCGCTTGCCGCGCGGGGCGAACTCCGTCATCAATGAGACCGCACCGCCATACTCACCGCCCGCGAACAGTCCTTGCAGAATACGCAGGAGCGTAACGATCAGCGGCGCGGCAATCCCGATACTGGCGTAGACCGGCACAATACCGATGGCAGCGGTGGCGAGCGTCATCAATACCAGCACGATAATCAGCGTCGGTTTGCGGCCAATCCTGTCGCCAATGCGGCCAAAGACCACCGCACCCAGCGGACGGAAGAAGAAAGCGATGGCGAACGAGGCCCAGGTAAGGATCAGGCTGGTGAGCTCCGCTTCCCCCTCAAGCTGGAAGAAGTTTCTGGCAATCACCGTTGCCAGAAAACCGTAGACCGCAAATTCATACCACTCGATGAAATTACCGATGGAGCCTGCAATTAATGCACGCTTGTGCGCATCCTGTTGCATAACGATCCTCACAAAAACGGGGTAAGAATAAATTATTCAGCATTAGTGAAGTAATGAAATAGTTTATTCTTATGTTCTGTGAGCTATTTCACGAATGATATCAACACGATCGTCATCGTGTGACCCCCCTCCCATGCAGCGTGCATGCCCTCTGTCCATACTTACCTTTATTGCCAATGAAAGGAGGGAGACAGCATGCACTGGCAGACACATACCGTTTTTAATCAACCTGCACCGCTATCGAACAGCAACCTTTTTCTCTCTGATTGCGCCCTGCGCGATGCGGTAGCGCGCGAAGGGGCTGAGTGGGATGTGGATCTTCTTGCCAGCATCGGACAGCAGTTGGGTACGGCGGAGTCGCTGGAGCTGGGCAGGCTGGCGAACGTTAATCCGCCGGAGCTGCTGCGTTATGACGCCACGGGAGTGCGGCTGGACGACGTCCGCTTTCATCCGGCATGGCATCTTCTGATGCAGGGGCTTTGCGCCAACCGGGTGCACAACCTGGCGTGGGAGGAGGAGGCGCGGAAAGGATCGTTCGTCGCCAGGGCCGCGCGTTTTGTGCTGCATGCTCAGGTGGAGGCGGGAACGCTATGCCCGGTGACCATGACCTTTGCGGCCACGCCGCTGTTGCTACAGTCGCTGCCCAAACCGTTTCACGACTGGTTAACGCCGCTGATGAGCGATCGCTACGATCCCCATCTCGCACCGGGGGCGCAAAAGCGCGGCCTGCTGATCGGCATGGGGATGACGGAAAAGCAGGGCGGTTCGGACGTACTCAGTAATACCACCAAAGCAGAGAAATGCAGTGATGGCAGTTACCGGCTGGTGGGGCACAAATGGTTTTTCTCCGTGCCGCAGAGCGATGCGCATCTGGTGCTGGCGCAGGCGAAGGGCGGGCTTTCCTGCTTTTTTGTTCCGCGTTTCTTACCCGACGGGCAACGCAATGCCGTGCGCCTTGAGCGTCTGAAGGACAAGCTCGGTAACCGTTCAAATGCCAGCAGTGAGGCTGAGTTCCTTGATGCTTACGGCTGGCTGCTGGGCGAAGAGGGTGAAGGTGTCCGGCAAATTCTTAAGATGGGTGGGCTGACGCGCTTTGACTGCGCGCTTGGCAGCCACGGACTGATGCGCCGTGCGCTCTCGGTGGCGCTTTATCATGCCCATCAGCGGCAGACCTTCGGCAAAAATCTGATCGACCAGCCGTTAATGCGCGACGTGCTAAGCCGTATGGCGCTGGTGCTGGAGGGACACACGGCACTGCTGTTCCGACTCGCCCGGGCGTGGGATAACCGCACCGACCCGCAGGAAGCCGCATGGGCGCGGCTTTTCACGCCGGCGGCAAAATACAGCGTCTGCAAAGCGGGCATACCGTTTGTGGCAGAGGCAATGGAGGTGCTGGGTGGCGCAGGCTATTGCGAAGAGAGTGAGCTTCCGCGGTTGTACCGTGAAATGCCCGTTAACAGCATCTGGGAAGGCTCTGGCAATATTATGTGCCTGGATGTCCTGCGCGTGCTGGCGAAGCAGTCGGGCATTGTCGACCTGCTCGCCGATGATTTCGCGCAGGTAAAAGGCCAGGACAGGCACTTCGATCGCAGCTGGCGGCAGCTACAGCAGAAGCTGCGTAAACCGCAGGAAGCGCAGGGCAGGGAGATCGCGCGGCAGCTCTTTTTAATCGGGGCCGGAAGCCAGATGCTGCGGCACGCAACGCCGCCCGTGGCGCAGGCGTGGTGCCGCATGATGCTGGATACCCGGGGCGGCACGCTGATGAGCGAACAGGTGCAAAACGACCTGCTGCTGCGCGCCACGGGCCGGGTCGGTTAAGCTTTAAGCTGGAACAGGCTCACCAGCCGGGTGAGATGTGAACCCTTCTCGCGCAGCGTCTGCGCCGTCTGCTCGCTGCGTGAGATACGATCGGCATTGATGTGCGATGCCTCACCGATGTGCGTCATCGCCAGATTCACCTGACCAATCCCCGCAGACTGCTCGCGGGAGGCGTGGTTGATCTCGGTAACAAGCTGGCTGATGTTATCGATATGAACAATGATGGCATCCATCGCCAGACGCGTCTGCTCAGAAAGCGCATGGCCTTCGCTCACCTTGTTCAGCGTGTCGCCAATCAGCTGCTCAATCTCTTTTACCGCGTTGGCGCTGCGTGCGGCCAGGGCGCGCACCTCTTGCGCCACCACTGCGAAACCTTTCCCGTGCTCGCCCGCCCGCGCCGCTTCAACCGCCGCATTGAGCGCCAGGATATTGGTCTGGAAAGCGATGGACTCAATCACGCGGGTGATGTCTTCAATGCGTTTCGATGCATCACGAATATCATCCATGGTGGAAACTGCGTGGGTCACCGTCTCTCCACCCTGATGCACCGCGCGCGAGGTTTCACCCACTAGCTGCTGAGTTTGCTCCATGTTGGCGGCATTTTGCTGCACGGTGGCGGCTAATTGCTCCATGCTGGCGGAGGTCTCCTCAACGCTGCTGGCCTGTTTGTTGATCTGTTCAGAGATCTCGCCGGTATCTGAAGCCAGCGCGTTAGTCCCCAGATGGATTTCGCTTGCGGCCTCGCGGACCTGCAACACAATTTTTTGCAGGCCGCCCCCGATCCCGTTGATGGCATCAATCAGCTGGCCGACCTCATCCTGGCGGGTTACCGGCAGGCTGGCGCGCAGATCGCCTGCGGCATACTGCCGGGCAAGCGCGATCACTGCGCGCAGTGGGCGGGTTAGCATCCGGCGAATGAGGATAACGAACAGGCCCGCGAAGAGCGCGGATAGCACCACGCCCGCCATCAGGAAGCGATCGCGCAGCGTGGTGACGCTTGAAAGCAGTACGGCTTTATCCACTTCACCCACGATGGTCCAGTTCCAGCCCGGCAGCGGCGTGTAGGCGACTTTGAGCGTACGGCCATCCGCGCTCACGCGTTCCAGCGTGCCGGCTTTATCACTCAGAAGCTGCTGCTGTGTCGCCGTGTCCCAGTTGGGCAGTTTGCCCTCTTCGCTGGCATGGAACAGATACTGTCCGCGCGTTTTACCGCTGCTGCGATCCAGTACAAAGAAGTGACCGCTCTTGCCCAGACGACGGTTAAGGATTTTCTCGCGCATGACGTTCCAGGAATGGGTGATGTCGACGCCAACAAAGATAATCCCGATAACCTGGCCTTCCGCATTTTTAACAGGCTGGTACTGCGTGATATAGCGCTTGCCGAACAGCAGCGCGAGGCCGCGATAGACCTCCCCTTTGGTGACAGCCGCAAATGCCGGGCTGGTGGTATCAAGAACGGTTCCGATGGCGCGGTCGCCATTCTCTTTGCGCAGCGACGTGGCCACGCGGATAAAATCGTTACCACTGCGGACAAACAGCGTCGAGATGGCCCCCGTTCGGCTCAGGAAGTCATCAGAAAGCGTATTGTTTTCATGCAACTCCGTTTCACCGCCCTTCAGCAGAGGAACGGTAAGGCCGTTAATGGTGCGGCTCTGGCTGCTGTCGCTGTTCAATGGCTGTGGCAAAAAGGTGGTGAACAGGCGGGTATAGCTCTCGACCTCTTCGCTCAGGCTGGTGTTGAACATCTCTACCATATCCACCATGCCGGTAGACTGGTTATGCAGGTCTTCAACCGCAAGATCTTCAAGCTGCTGGCTGGTGTTGTGGCTCAACAGAAAAGTGAACAGCAAAAAAAGCGTGGCGACACTGGCACCTGTTAGCAGCGATAGCTTCGTGCCCAGACCTGCCCGGCGGAAAAAGGTGATCATAAATTGCTCATTATTGAAAAGTGATGGCTGTTCAACGGCAGAGCAGAGATAACGTTTACCTTTTTAATGTAACCTAATGTTACATGTTTGTTTTCGTTAGGTTTTGGGAAAGATAAAAAATTTGCAAAAGTGAAAAGCCACTAAAATTAAGTGGCTTTTATCGGAAGGGATTAGGCATAAAGAATGGCCTGCACGCGCCAGTGATTAACATGGTGATCTTCCTGCATCTGGACGATGCGATACCAGGATGCGCCCTGTTCATCGGCCTTCAGAGCGACGACACGTTCAACGTCTTGCGGACTCCCCGTGATATTATTGACGGAGATCTGACCAATCTCGTTCAGGCCCGTGACGCAATCCGCGCTGGCAAATTCGGCCGACTGCGCCGTGGTGCTCAGCAGGCCCGCTGAAAGCAATAGCGTCGTTAAAGCAAGGGTTCGTTTCATCGTCAGCTCCTTTTCACGTGTCTCCGGTATCCGCCGGGCAATCCTTCGCGAATAAACTCATTTCCATTGTTGCTGGCATGGAGTTTATTGTGGACAGGAAAATGTCTACGGACGCAAAGCAGTGTAAAAGTCGTTCAAATGATGATGCTTACTTACGGTACAAAATGCCCTGGGCGTACCACTGTCCCGTACTAATGGTTTCATCAATCATCGTGATGACGTAATAATCTGCTTTTGCGGCAACGGCCTGCGCTTCAATTGCGTCTTCTGCATCATCCGGGGAACCACGAACCATCGCGGATACGGTACCCAGGCGTTGTAATCCTTCCGTCTGATTACGACGAATTTCCTGAGGATGATCGGTAACCGGCGGCGCCGGTTCTGGCGTACCCTGCAATACGGAACATCCGCTGAGCAGCGAGACCAGCAATAAAGCGGTAAGCCTGCGCATAAACCTGTCTCTTTTCCTGATAGCCATAGTGTAGTTGTCTGCGAATTTAGTTTTGGGGGAATGTTCCCGAAGTGTTATCTGGGACGTAGATTTCGAATGAAAATATCGTGAAACCGTAATCCAGCTCTCAACATTATGAATCATTCATCAGCACAGGATCGACAATGATTGAAATTGAAACTCGCCAGCTGAGTGAGCATGAAATCATCCATGCTTTTCCGGCTGGTAAAGGTGAACAGCCGCTGCCGACGGTAGTTTTCTATCATGGCTTTCTCTCCTCGAAGCTGGTCTACAGCTATTTTGCCGTCGCGCTGGCGCAGGCCGGTTTCCGGGTGGTCATGCCTGATGCGCCGAATCATGGGGCACGCTTTACGGGCGATGAGCAGGCGCGGCTGGGGCTGTTCTGGCAAACGCTGCACGGCAATCTGACCGAGTTCGCCGGGCTGCGTGACGCGCTCTTGCAGGCCGGGCTGGTGGAGGGGAAACGGCTGGCGGTCGCAGGCGCATCAATGGGCGGAATGACGGCGCTGGGGATCATGGCCAGGCATCCGGAGGTGACGTCCGTGGCTTGCCTGATGGGATCGGGCTACTTTACGTCGCTGGCAAAGACGCTATTCCCGCCGCAGGCCCCTCAGGAGATTGAGACCCTGTTGTCTGAATGGGACGTCAGCCATGCGCTTTCGCAGCTGGCCGATCGTCCGCTGCTGCTGTGGCATGGGGATGCCGACGACGTCGTACCGCCCGGTGAAACGTTCCGCCTGCAACAGGCGCTACAGCGCGAAGGGCTGGACAGTAATCTGACCTGCCTGTGGGGAGCGGGTGTCCGGCACCGTATTACCCCGGCCGCGCTGGAAGCAACCGTAGAATTCTTCCGCCAGCACCTTTAAACGCGCAGCACCGTGACACCCTGATCCTCCAGCTTGCTGAGGATCTCGGGGTTGGCGTTTTTGCCGGTGATCACCATGCTGATTTGCTCGGCGCGGCTGAAAAGCATGCCGGCGCGTTCACCGACCTTGCTGCTGTCGACCAGCACCACCAGCTTGCCCACCACGTTAAGCATGTTCTGCTCTGCCATTGCGGTGAGCATATCGGTTTTATACAGTCCATCCGCCGTCAGGCCTTTGCCGCTGGTAAACATCCAGTGCCCGGCGTAGAGGCTGTTTTCACTGTCCTGCGGGCTCAGGGTGATGGACTGGCTCTTGTTATACTGGCCGCCCATGATCACCACGCTTTCATGTTCCTGGTCAATGAGATAATTGGCCAGCGGCAGATAGTTGGTAATGATTTGCACCGGCTTGCCGCACATTTCACGGCCCAGCAGAAACGCCGTCGAACCGCAGTTGATCACCACGCTCTCCCCGGGATTCACCAGCTGTGACGCCGCTCTGGCAATCCGCACCTTTTCATCGTGATTCTGCGCCTGGTGGATGTTCATCGGCGTCCAGCGTGGACGCTGCTGGCTGATGGCCTCTGCGCCATTGCGGACTTTTTTCAGCTTGCCGCTCTCATCCAGCTTGTTGATATCCCGTCGCGCGGTAGCGGGGGAGATCCCTAAACGTTCGATCACTTTCTCGACGGTGATAAACCCTGTTTGCGCCAGGAGTTCCAGTAAAATTTGATGCCGTTGCGCTTCCGTCATGAGCTATTCCGATAAGAATTGATTTGAAAAGATGATATTTGAAATAGCGTGAAATTACTAAAATAAAAATGACATCGCCAGACGCAGGGTCTGGCGATTGGGCCTCGGTATCAGAGGAAGGACTTGAACGGCAGATCGGGTTCAATCGTAAAGCAATCATCGAAACCACGCGGGTAGTGATACTCAAGATTGTCTTTATCCAGCGGCCAGGTGAACTTGCCGCCAACCTGCCAGATGAACGGCTTGAAGCCATACTTGAGGCGGTCTTTTTTCATCTCCCACAGGACGCGGATCTCTTGCGGATCGGCCTGGAAGTTTGACCAGATATCATGGTGGAACGGGATCACCACTTTGGTTTTCAGCGCTTCGGCCATACGCAGCATATCCGCGCTGGTCATTTTGTCGGTGATCCCGCGCGGGTTTTCACCGTAAGAGCCAAGCGCCACGTCAATCTGGTGCTCGTTACCGTGCTTCGCGTAGTAGTTGGAGTAGTGGGAGTCACCGCTGTGATACAGGGAACCGCCAGGCGTTTTGAACAGATAGTTCACCGCGCGCTCATCCATCCCGTCTGGCAGTACGCCTGCGGCTTTCTGATCGGCAGGCAGGGTGATCAGCGCGGTGCGGTCAAAGGCATCCAGCGCGTGAATCTCAATGTCTTTGATTTTCACCACGTCGCCCGGCTTCATCACGATGCAGCGCTCTTTTGGCACGCCCCAGCCAATCCACAAATCCACGCAGGTCTGCGGCCCGATAAACGGTACGTCGTCCGCGCAGTTTTGCATTACCGCTGCCGCCACGTTCACGTCGATATGATCGTTGTGATCGTGGGTAGAGAGAACGGCGTCGATCTGGCGAATGGCAAAAGGATCAAGCACAAAAGGCGTGGTGCGCAGGTTCGGCTGGAGCTTTTCAACGCCGGCCATACGCTGCATCTGGTGGCCTTTTTTCATCAGTGGATTGCCGTGGCTCTGTTTGCCGGTGCCGCACCAGAAATCAACACAAATGTTGGCGCCGCCTTCTGATTTCAGCCAGATCCCGGTGCAGCCCAGCCACCACATCGCAAATGTGCCAGGAGCAACCTGTTCCTGCTCGATCTCTTCGTTCAGCCAGCTACCCCACTCCGGAAAGGTACTCAGAATCCATGATTCACGGGTGATGGTTTTCACTTTACTCATCGTTTGACTCCTGGTTTTAATCAAAAGTAATCACACTGTGACTTGTTGTGATTAATGCTGGCACTGTTTAAATCGATTTGCAATGGCTTATTTACGGAAAATTCCCCTCGCCACATCACAGAAAAAACATCATGACGTTGATAAGATAACCGCTACAAATGATTAATATACTGAAAATTAAGAATTTATTTATTGGATTGGTTCGGTAGTGAAAATCATTACTAACGCCATGGAAATAAATTGCGTGATTCGTCACAAATAATCAAATGCAATCTTGTGATGATTATTTGTGATTAATAGAGTGATGACACCAACCACACAGGGATTGCCCCTCGTGTTCTCATTTTCTGGAGAGAGTTATGGAGATCCTCTACAACGTCTTTACCGTTTTCTTTAATCAGGTAATGACCAACGCCCCGCTGTTGCTGGGTATCGTGACGTGCCTGGGGTACATCCTGCTGCGCAAAAGCGTCAGCGTGATTATCAAAGGCACCATCAAAACCATCATTGGTTTTATGCTGTTGCAGGCGGGGTCTGGCATTCTGACCAGCACGTTTAAGCCGGTTGTTGCCAAAATGTCAGAGGTGTACGGCATTAACGGCGCCATCTCTGACACTTACGCGTCCATGATGGCCACCATCGATCGCATGGGAGATGCATACAGCTGGGTTGGGTATGCGGTACTGCTCGCGCTGGCGCTGAACATCATTTACGTGCTCCTGCGCCGTATCACCGGTATTCGCACCATCATGCTCACCGGGCACATCATGTTCCAGCAGGCGGGTCTGATTGCCGTTTCTCTCTATATCTTCGGCTACCCAATGTGGACCACGGTCATCTGCACGGCAGTGCTGGTCTCACTTTACTGGGGCATCACCTCCAACATGATGTATAAGCCAACGCAGGACGTTACGGACGGCTGCGGTTTCTCCATCGGTCACCAGCAGCAGTTCGCCTCCTGGATTGCTTACAAAGTCGCGCCGTACCTGGGCAAAAAAGAGGAGAGTGTTGAAGATCTCAAATTGCCTGGCTGGCTGAATATCTTCCACGACAACATCGTCTCCACGGCAATTGTGATGACCATCTTCTTCGGCGCCATCCTGCTCTCCTTTGGCATTGACGTGGTGCAGGCGATGGCGGGTAAAACCCACTGGACGGTCTATATCCTGCAAACCGGTTTCTCCTTCGCTGTTGCTATTTTCATCATCACCCAGGGCGTGCGTATGTTCGTCGCCGAACTGTCGGAAGCGTTTAACGGCATCTCCCAGCGCCTGATCCCTGGCGCGGTGCTGGCGATTGACTGTGCGGCTATCTATAGCTTTGCGCCAAACGCCGTTGTCTGGGGCTTTATGTGGGGCACCATCGGCCAGCTGATTGCGGTCGGCATTCTGGTGGGCTGTGGCTCCTCAATCCTGATTATTCCTGGCTTTATCCCGATGTTCTTCTCCAACGCCACTATCGGCGTGTTTGCTAACCACTTCGGCGGATGGCGCGCAGCGCTCAAGATCTGCCTGGTGATGGGCATGGTTGAAATCTTCGGGTGCGTGTGGGCGGTCAAGCTCACCGGCATGAGCGCCTGGATGGGCATGGCGGACTGGTCAATTCTGGCGCCGCCGATGATGCAGGGCTTTGCGTCCGTCGGGCTGGTCTTTATGGCCGTCATCATCCTGATTGCCCTGGCTTATATGTTCTTCGCTGGCCGTTCGCTGCGGGCTGAAGAAGATGCGGAAAAACAAACAGCAGAAGTGTCTGCTCATTAAGGAGTTTCGATTATGACCGTACGTATCCTGGCTGTGTGTGGCAATGGGCAAGGTAGCTCCATGATCATGAAGATGAAAGTGGACCAGTTTTTAACCCAGTCAAACATTGACCACACGGTGAACAGCTGCGCAGTGGGTGAATACAAAAGTGAACTGAACGGCGCGGACATCATCATCGCCTCAACGCACATTGCCGGCGAGATTAGCGTGTCGGGCAACAAATACGTGGTAGGCGTACGCAACATGCTGTCGCCTGCGGATTTCGGACCAAAGCTGCTGGAAGTGATCAAAGAACACTTCCCACAAGACGTGAAGTAAGGATGCCACATGAAACTACGTGATTCGCTGGCAGAGAATAACTCCATCCTTTTACAGGCCGAAGCCAGCACCTGGCAGGAAGCGGTGAAGCTGAGCGTGGATCTGCTGGTTAAGGCTGACGTTGTCGAGCCGCGTTACTACCAGGCGATTCTGGATGGCGTGGCGCAGCATGGCCCTTACTTTGTGATTGCGCCAGGCCTGGCGATGCCGCATGGCCGCCCGGAAGAGGGCGTCAAGAAAACCGGCTTCGCGCTGGTGACGTTGAAAACGCCGCTGGTGTTTAACCACGAAGATAACGACCCGGTCGACATCCTTATCACTATGGCGGCTGTCGATGCCAATACCCACCAGGAGGTGGGCATCATGCAGATCGTCAATCTGTTTGATGATGAAGCTAATTTTGACCGTTTACGCGCCTGCCGTACCGCGCAGGACGTGCTGGATTTAATTGATAACGCCACTGCGGCGGCCGTTTAAGAGGAATTTAAAATGTCATTACCAATGTTGCAGGTCGCGCTGGATAACCAGACTCTGTCTCACGCTTACGAAACCACCCGTCTGATTGCGGAAGAAGTGGACATCATCGAAGTCGGCACCATTCTGTGCGTGGGCGAAGGCGTTCGTGCGGTTCGTGACCTGAAGGCGCTCTATCCGCATAAAATCGTGCTGGCGGATGCCAAAATCGCCGATGCGGGCAAAATTCTCTCTCGCATGTGCTTTGAAGCCAACGCCGACTGGGTCACCGTGATCTGCTGTGCGGATATCAACACTGCGAAAGGCGCGCTGGACGTGGCGAAGGAGTTCAATGGCGACGTGCAGATTGAACTGACCGGTTTCTGGACCTGGGAGCAGGCGCAGGAGTGGCGCGAAGCAGGTATCCAGCAGGTGGTTTATCACCGCAGCCGTGATGCGCAGGCCGCAGGCGTGGCGTGGGGTGAAGCCGATATCAGCGCGATCAAACGTCTGGCCGATATGGGCTTCAAAGTGACCGTAACCGGTGGCCTGGCGCTGGAAGATCTGCCGCTGTTCAAGGGGATTCCAATTCACGTCTTTATTGCCGGTCGTAGCATTCGCGATGCGGAATCTCCGGTGGAAGCGGCGCGTCAGTTTAAACGCTCAATCGCTCAGCTTTGGGGTTAAGGAGCGGGTATGTTGTCAAAACAGGTCCCGCTTGGCATCTATGAAAAGGCACTCCCTGCGGGGGAGTGCTGGCTGGAGCGGTTACAGCTGGCGAAGCAGCTGGGTTTCGATTTTGTCGAAATGTCGCTGGATGAGACGGACGAGCGTCTTGCTCGCCTGGACTGGAGCCGCGACCAGCGTCTGGCGCTGGTGAGCGCCATTGCCGAAACCGGCGTGCGCGTGCCATCCATGTGCCTGAGCGCTCATCGTCGTTTTCCGCTTGGCAGCGAAGATGATGCCGTACGCGCCGAAGGGCTGGAGATCATGCGTAAAGCTATTCGCTTCGCACAGGATGTCGGCATCCGCGTGATCCAACTGGCGGGTTATGATGTTTACTATCAGGAAGCCAATGATGAAACGCGTCGTCGTTTCCGTGACGGCCTGAAAGAGAGCGTTGAGATGGCAAGCCGTGCGCAGGTGACGCTGGCGATGGAGATCATGGATTATCCGTTGATGAACTCCATCAGCAAGGCGCTGGGCTACGCGCACTATCTGAATAACCCGTGGTTCCAGCTTTATCCGGATATCGGCAACCTGTCGGCATGGGATAACGACGTACAGATGGAGCTTCAGGCGGGCATCGGGCATATCGTGGCGGTGCACGTTAAAGATACCCGTCCCGGCGTGTTTAAAAACGTACCGTTCGGCACCGGGGTGGTGGATTTCGAACGGTGCTTCCAGACGCTCAAACAGACAGGTTATTGCGGGCCTTACCTGATTGAGATGTGGAGCGAAACCGCGGACGATCCGGCGGCAGAAGTGGCGAAAGCCCGGGACTGGGTGTGCGAGCGCATGGCGCGGGCAGGACTGATGGAGGCGGAACATGCTTAAGCTGAAACAGCAGGTCTTTGAAGCCAATATGGATCTCCCGCGCTATGGACTGGTGACGTTTACGTGGGGCAACGTAAGCGCCATCGATCGCGAGCAGGGGCTGGTGGTGATTAAGCCGAGCGGCGTGGCCTATGACGCCATGAAAGCGGACGATATGGTGGTGGTTGACCTGGAAGGACTGGTCGTTGAAGGCAAATGGCGTCCTTCTTCTGATACGGCAACCCATCTGGCGCTGTACCAGCGTTACCCGTCCTTGGGGGGGATTGTACATACCCATTCCACGCACGCCACCGCCTGGGCACAGGCCGGGCTGGCGATCCCTGCTTTGGGTACAACGCACGCGGACTACTTCTTCGGTGATATTCCCTGCACGCGGGCGTTAACGCAGACTGAGGTCGAAGGCGAGTACGAACTTAACACCGGCAGGGTCATTATCGAAACGCTGGGTGAGACGGAACCACTGCATACGCCGGGTATTGTGGTGTACCAGCATGGTCCATTCTCCTGGGGTAAAGATGCGCATGACGCCGTGCATAACGCGGTGGTGATGGAAGAGGTGGCCAGAATGGCGTGGATTGCGCGCGGCATTAACCCACAGCTTCAGGGCATTGATGATTATCTGATGAACAAGCATTTCATGCGTAAGCACGGCCCGAATGCTTATTACGGGCAGAAGTGAATAAGTGCTCTGGAATACCGAAACAGTTGTAACCGGTGGTATTCCGGAGCCATTCATAAAAAAGCCCCCGGGCAGGGGGCAAATTATATATGGCTTTGATTTTCTTTGGCTTTCTTGGTGCTAGCGATAAAGCGTTACTGGTAAATATCTGCACTGGCGTGCATATTACCGTTGCTGCCGGGCTCACGTGTCAGCATGACGTGATAGCATTTTGCGCCCTGCGCATCGGTTTCTTCATTAAGCGCCTGATCTGCTTCACTTTCAGTGGCGAAGTTATGATTGATGTAAATAACGCCTAAGCTCTGCACATCATCCATGTTTCTGGCCTGTTGGCTGTCTATTCTGATGGCTGCCATCGCGTTTGCACTGAGCAAAAGCGCAGCCAAAATGGCGATTGCGATTCTTTTCATGATATGCGCTCCACGACTGCGTGCTGTGATACGGGGGAATGCTCTCCTTCTCTGTTCAGGGTTTCTGATTAAAGTGTAATCGCTACCCGGGTTGGGATGGGTGACCATTTCTGATGATGTTGTTCAAAAAAACAGCGCTTCTGATGAGTGCGATTTTAAATCACCCACTTAGAACAGCTTTACCCTTTGTGCGAATTATTTGTGCAATCAGCTTGAGTTTCCTGGGGGGCGCAAGTATTATGACGCGTCAATTTTTCAGCCGACCTTTAACACGTTCCTTGCCTCCCCGGGCCTCGGCTGACCCAGACAGGAGGCTGAATAATCCGTAAGGAGCAATTCGATGCGTCATTACGAAATCGTTTTTATGGTCCACCCTGACCAGAGCGAACAGGTTCCGGGCATGATCGAGCGTTACTCTGCTGCCATCACTGGTGCAGAAGGCACGATCCACCGTCTGGAAGACTGGGGCCGCCGTCAGCTGGCTTACCCGATCAACAAACTGCACAAAGCACACTACGTTCTGATGAACGTTGAAGCTCCGCAGGAAGTGATCGATGAGCTGGAAACTACCTTCCGCTTCAACGATGCCGTTATCCGCAGCATGGTTATGCGTACCAAACACGCAGTGACCGAAGCATCTCCGATGGTTAAAGCGAAAGACGAGCGCCGTGAGCGTCGCGATGATTTCGCAAACGAAACCGCAGATGATTCTGATGCTGGGGATTCTGAAGAGTAATTTCTGATGACCAACCGTCTGGTGTTGTCCGGCACCGTGTGCAGGACCCCCCTTCGAAAGGTCAGCCCATCAGGAATTCCGCATTGCCAGTTCGTGCTTGAGCATCGTTCTGTGCAAGAGGAAGCCGGGTTTCACCGGCAGGCGTGGTGCCAAATGCCCGTAATTATTAGCGGACACGAAAACCAGGCCATTACTCACAGTTTAACGGTCGGTAGCGCAGTAATCGTTCAGGGGTTCATTTCTTGCCACAAGGCAAAGAACGGCCTGAGCAAAATGGTTCTGCATGCCGAGCAGATTGATTTGATAGATTCTGGAGACTAGCCATATGGCACGTTATTTCCGTCGTCGCAAGTTCTGCCGTTTCACCGCGGAAGGCGTTCAAGAGATCGACTATAAAGATATCGCAACGCTGAAAAACTACATCACCGAAAGCGGTAAGATTGTCCCAAGCCGTATCACCGGTACTCGTGCAAAATATCAGCGTCAGCTGGCTCGCGCTATCAAACGCGCTCGCTACCTGTCTCTGCTGCCGTACACTGATCGTCATCAGTAATCGGGCACGGTCCATTAATACGACTTTAAGAGGATAAGGTAATGCAAGTTATTCTGCTTGATAAAGTAGCAAACCTGGGCAGCCTGGGTGATCAGGTAAACGTTAAAGCGGGTTACGCTCGTAACTTCCTGGTTCCACAGGGTAAAGCTGTTCCAGCTACTAAGAAAAACGTAGAGTTTTTCGAAGCACGTCGTGCTGAACTGGAAGCCAAACTGGCTGACGTTCTGGCGGCTGCTAACGCTCGCGCTGAAGCAATCAACGCACTGGGCACCGTTACCATCGCGTCCAAAGCTGGCGACGAAGGTAAACTGTTCGGTTCCATCGGTACGCGCGATATCGCTGATGCAGTTACTGCGGCAGGCGTTAAAGTGGCTAAGAGCGAAGTTCGTCTGCCGAACGGCGTTCTGCGTACCACTGGTGAGCACGAAGTTGACTTCCAGGTTCACAGCGAAGTGTTCGCTAAACTGGTTGTTAACGTAGTAGCTGAGTAATTTTTTACTCTGCTCGCGTCGAAGCGCCGGCCTTGTGCCGGCGTTTTGCTTTTTAGCGTGACCCTGCGTCATCTTTTGCTCTTGTAAGGTCGCTATTCCTGACGCATTCTCTGATAATAAATTGAAACGCAATTTTATTTATGAGATTTGTCATGGATACTGCTCTGCCCACGCCCGTCTTTGCCCGTCGAAATGTGGCCTATGCCTGCGCCACGCTCTGCTGTCTGCTTTGGGGAAGCTCGTACCCGGCCATTAAAAGTGGCTACGAACTCTTTCAGATCGCGACCGATGATATCCCCTCCAAAGTCGTCTTTGCCGGATACCGTTTTCTGTTTGCCGGCGCGTTGCTGCTGCTTTTTGCCCTGGCCCAGCGAAAACCGATTGGCAGGCTCACGCCCACGCAGTTTGGCCAGCTCACGATCCTCGGACTGACCCAGACCTCCCTCCAGTACACCTTCTTTTATATCGGCCTGGCCTACACGACCGGGGTGAACGGCTCTATCATGAATGCCACCGGGACCTTCTTCAGCGTGCTGCTGGCGCACTTTATCTACCACAACGACAAACTCAGCTATAACAAAACGCTGGGGTGTGTTCTGGGCTTTGCCGGGGTGATGCTGGTGAACTTCCACAGCGGGTTAAGTGAGTTCCAGTTTGTGTGGAAAGGTGACGGATTTGTGGTGCTGGCCGCCTTTATTCTCTCTGCGGCCACGCTTTACGGGAAACGCATTTCCCAGACCGTTGACCCGACGGTGATGACGGGATGGCAGCTGGGGATAGGCGGGGCGGCACTGGTTGCGGGAGGCTATGCCACGGGCGGGACGCTGGAGGTGCACAGCATGAAAGCCGTCGCCGTGCTGGGGTATCTGACGCTGCTCTCATCCGTGGCGTTCGCCCTGTGGAGCGCGCTGCTGAAAGTAAACCGCGTGAGTATGATTGCCCCGTTCAACTTTGTCATACCTGTAGCAGGGACGGTGCTCTCCGCCATCTTCCTCGGCGAAAACATTATGGACATTAAATACGCGATTGCGCTGGTGCTGGTCTGCTCGGGGATCTGGTGGGTGAATAAACGGCGTGCCTGAGAACAAAAGTGCCGGGTGGCGGCATCGCCTTACCCGGCCTGGGCCATTAACGTGCTCTGATGAAACTGCCGTCCGGCTGGCGGGTAAACAGTACCTGCTGCCCGTTGCCGGTATCGATCGTTAACCCGGTCACCACGCCGCTGGCGTTCTGACGGATCTGCACCATCTGACCATTTTGCAGGTTGCTGAGCGGCTTGCCTGCCCCCTCGACTTGCGCCATGGCATACACATCCGTTGCTGGCAAATTGTGGTCGCGGAACAGCTGGGCAAGAGTTTTCCCAGGCTCTACGCGATACGAACGCCACTGCTGCTCAATGCCGGTGGGCTGTTGCGCCTGTGGCTCTGAAGGGGTGGCGGCCTGCTCCTGATCTTCCTGAACCGGTTCAGGTTCAACCGGCGCAACCTGGCCCGGATCGTTAGACGGTGTAACCAGCTGCGTCTGCATCGGCTGTGAACCAGGCTGCGGCTGGCTTTGCGACTGGATATCCAGCTCAGCATTCCGGCTGACCGGCGCGGTATCAACGTTGTCACTGCCGGAAGGAAGCAGGAAGCCGATGACGATCAGCAACGCGCCGATGATAATGCCTCTGCGATGCAAAGGCGGCAGCGGGTCCATGATGCGAAAGTTATCCGGCGCATGCCAGATTTTCGCCAGGGTAGGTTTCAGTTCAAATCGCCCGGGCATGGCTCTCCTCCTGCTCCGCGTCTTTTTATCCTGTCCTGAGAAGTGTAGTTTGCTAACTGCCTGATGGGCGTAACAAAGCCAGCTTTCGTGACATATATTAGGGAAAATCCTGACGGCTACTATTGTTTCCGTTTCGTCGGAGTTTGTCACCTTTACTTAAGACAAAGTTTTACCCATAAGGGCATGGCTGATATGCTGCCCGCTACTTTAAATGTGATGGAAGGAAAACCCATGACCACCCCGACTTTTGACACTATCGAAGCGCAGGCAAGCTACGGCATCGGCTTGCAGGTAGGACAGCAGCTGAGCGAATCCGGCCTGGAAGGTCTGTTACCGGAAGCGCTGGTGGCGGGTATCGCTGACGCGCTGGAAGGCAAGCAGCCCGCTGTGCCGGTTGACGTTGTGCACCGTGCGCTGCGTGAAATCCACGAACGTGCTGACGCCGTACGTCGCGCGCGTTTCGAAGAGATGGCGGCAGAAGGCGTGAAATATCTGGAAGAGAACCGTGAGCGTGAAGGCGTGAACAGCACCGAGTCCGGCTTGCAGTTCCGCGTAATCAATCAGGGTGATGGCGCAATCCCGGCGCGTACCGACCACGTTCGCGTACACTACACCGGTAAGCTGATCGACGGTACCGTGTTCGACAGCTCCGTCGCGCGTGGCGAACCGGCTGAGTTCCCGGTCAACGGCGTTATCGCAGGCTGGATCGAAGCCCTGACCCTGATGCCAGTAGGTTCCAAATGGGAACTGACTATCCCGCACAACCTGGCTTACGGCGAGCGTGGCGCTGGCGCGTCCATTCCGCCATTCAGCACCCTGGTGTTTGAAGTCGAGCTGCTGGAAATCCTGTAATCGGTTTTTCTTATTTCCCTCTCTCCGATCGGGGAGAGGAAAATAGCGATAAAACCCGGAGTTACGACGGAATCAACATTTTGTATTGCAAACGAAACTGTTACGTGTATTTTTGTGAGCTGTTTCGCGCTGTATGAGTGATATGACACTCACTTTCAACATATTATTAACATAATATTCAAATCATAGTATTCATCCCGCCGATTCTTACCTACTATCGATTAGTCCTTACACAGGGGCCGTCATTTATTTGGCGTAAATAAAGGCCAGAAGAGCCTTAACAACACAGACAGGCATAAACAGGAAAATATCACATGGTAGATCAGGTCAAAGTCGCCGCCGCAGAAGAGGCGACGTCTGAACAGTCGCTACGGCGAAATCTCACGAACCGTCACATTCAGCTTATTGCCATTGGCGGAGCCATCGGCACAGGGCTGTTTATGGGCTCGGGCAAAACCATCAGTCTTGCCGGCCCGTCGATCATCTTCGTTTATATGATCATCGGTTTTATGCTCTTTTTCGTGATGCGTGCAATGGGTGAATTGCTGCTCTCGAATCTTGAATACAAATCCTTCAGCGACTTCGCGTCAGACCTGCTCGGCCCGTGGGCGGGCTATTTTACCGGCTGGACCTACTGGTTCTGCTGGGTGGTCACCGGCATGGCTGACGTTGTGGCCATCACGGCGTACGCGCAATTCTGGTTCCCAGGGCTATCGGACTGGGTGGCTTCGCTGGCGGTGATTGTCCTGCTGCTGAGCCTGAACCTCGCCACCGTTAAAATGTTCGGTGAGATGGAGTTCTGGTTCGCGATGATCAAAATCGTCGCCATCATCGCGCTGATTGTCGTCGGGCTGGTGATGGTGCTGACGCACTTCCAGTCGCCAACCGGCGTACAGGCGTCGTTTGCCCATCTGTGGAATGACGGCGGCTGGTTCCCGAAAGGGATCAGCGGCTTCTTTGCCGGCTTCCAGATTGCGGTGTTCGCGTTTGTCGGGATTGAGCTGGTCGGTACCACGGCGGCGGAAACCAAAGATCCGGAGAAATCCCTGCCGCGCGCGATCAACTCCATTCCGCTGCGTATCATCATGTTCTACGTGTTCGCGCTGATCGTCATTATGTCCGTGACGCCATGGAGTTCGGTGGTGCCAACCAAGAGCCCGTTCGTCGAGCTGTTCGTGCTGGTGGGACTGCCTGCTGCCGCGAGCCTGATTAACTTCGTGGTGCTGACCTCTGCGGCCTCTTCCGCGAACAGCGGCGTCTTCTCCACCAGCCGTATGCTGTTCGGTCTGGCGCAGGAGGGCGTTGCTCCGAGCGCGTTTGCCAAACTGTCTAAACGCGCGGTACCGGCGAAAGGGCTGACCTTCTCCTGCATCTGTCTGCTGGGCGGTGTGGTGATGCTCTACGTCAACCCGAGCGTAATCGGCGCGTTCACCATGATCACTACGGTGTCGGCGATCCTGTTCATGTTCGTCTGGACCATTATCCTCTGCTCATACCTGGTGTACCGCAAACAGCGTCCACACCTGCATGAGAAGTCGATCTACAAGATGCCGCTGGGCAAGCTGATGTGCTGGGTGTGCATGGCGTTCTTCGTCTTCGTGCTGGTGCTGCTGACGCTGGAAGAAGATACCCGCCAGGCGCTGATCGTCACGCCGCTGTGGTTTATTGCGCTGGGGCTGGGCTGGCTGTTTATCGGTAAGAAACGTATGGCGAGCATGCGTTAAGCATGTTGCCGGGTGGCGCTGACGCTTACCCGGCCTACGTTCGCGGACGTTGTAGGCCCGGTAAGCGCTAGCGCCGCCGGGCTTTTTTATTCCCCCGCTAATGCACGCGGGAACAGAACGTTATTCTCAAGACTGATGTGTTCCATCAGATCGTCGATCATCTCGTTAATGCCGTTGTACATGGCTTTCCAGGTGGTGCACGCCTCTGGCGGCGGTGTGACGTTGTCGGTGGTGTGTTTAATCACTTCCAGCAGTTCGCCGGCGTCATCATGTTCGCTTTCCATCACGCTGATGGGCCCCATGGCCTGGCTGCCCATGCCCTGTTTGATCATCGGGAAGAGGATCTGCTCCTCTTTCATCATGTGGCTGGAAAGTTCTTCGTGCAGCATGGTCAGGTATTTCGCCAGGCCGCGCGGTATGGAAGGTTTATCGGCATGAACGCGTTCAACTTTGGTCGCCTGTAAAATCAGCTCCGGCAGCTGCTCGCGGTGACGATCGTGGTAACGCACAATGATATGGTCGATGATTTCAGCCAGCGGCGCAGTGCGCCAGTCTTTGTCGACGGGCTGTTCAGCCAGCTGAGCCAGCTCCGCTTCGATAGCCTCTACATCCAGCTCTTTACGCGACGCTGCGCGCGCCAGCGTTTGCTTACCGCCGCAGCAGTAATCCATATCATATTTACGGAACAGCGCAGAAGCGCGAGGGATGGAGAGCGCCAGCTCGCCTAAGGGTTGGTCGCGGAAGGCCATAGCAGTTACCTCATCATCAGAAATATAAGATGCATTTTAAATGCATCTTTAAGTGGATACTATAACCCTTTAGAGGCAAGGGTGAAAACGAGAAAGGGATCACAAAAAAAGCATGCTTTCAACTTGCTGATTGAATGCAGAAAAGGGCTTTCGAAAGTTTTTAAAGGTGGAGAAACAGTAAACAACCTGCCGCGCGTGCCGATAGATACAGGTCAGACAATACCTGTATATAAATAAGGCAACGCATGTTTAAACGTATAAAAGTCATTACTCTTTTGATTTCGGTGCTGCTTGTGCTCGGCATCATGCAGCTGATCTCCGCTGGCATTTTCATTAATGCACTCAATAACGATAAAGAGAACTTCACCGTTTCTCAGCTTTCCAGCCAGAACGTTGCGGAGTTTACCGACGCCTGGATCAGCCTGAACCAGGCGCGCGTCACCCTCAACCGCGGCATGCTGCGCCTGCAAAGCAGCATGGCGTCGCAGATTAACGGCGGGCAGTTGAACGAGCTGGTCAATACCGCGAAAAACCTGCTGGCCGATGCCCAGACCCATTACGATAAATACTATGCGCTGCCGGAAACGCCGGGTATGGACGAGCACCTGGCCGATCGCCTGGAAGAGCAGTACCGCGTCTACTCCGCCACGCTGACGCAAATGAACGTTCTGCTGGGGCAGGGCAATCTGGAAGATATGTTCAAACAAAATGCCGAACAGAAGCAGACCGCGATGCAAAAGGTTTATCGCGAGTGGCGTGAGGCGCAGGCCGCGCTGACCGCCAAAGGTATCCAGGACAATGAAAGCGACTACAAACGCATTCTGTGGATCCTTTCTGCGGTGATGCTGCTGGTGATCGCGGTGATTATTTCCAGCTGGATTGCGATGCGCCGCGTGCTGCTGCTGCCGCTGGAAGAGGTGATCAACCATATCCGCGCCATTGCCGCAGGGGATTTAACCCAGCCGATTCAGGCTGAGGGTAAAAATGAAATGGCGATCCTGGCGCGCAACGTTCAGGAGATGCAGACTGCGCTGGCCAACACGGTGGGCGTGGTGCGTGAAGGCGCAGATACCATCTACACCGGCGCGGGTGAAATCTCGGCGGGCAGCAACGATCTCTCCTCCCGTACCGAACAGCAGGCCGCTTCTCTGGAAGAGACGGCAGCCAGCATGGAACAGTTAACCGCTACCGTGAAGCAAAACGCCGATAACGCGCGTCAGGCGTCACGCCTGGCGCTGGACGCCTCCTCCACCGCGAAGAAGGGCGGTAACGTGGTGGAAGGCGTGGTGCGGACGATGGACGAAATCGCCACCAGTTCCAGCAAAATCGCGCAAATTACTAACGTGATCGACGGCATTGCTTTCCAGACCAATATTCTGGCGCTGAACGCGGCGGTAGAAGCGGCGCGCGCGGGCGAGCAGGGACGTGGCTTCGCGGTTGTCGCGGGCGAGGTGCGTACCCTTGCCCAGCGCAGTGCGCAGGCGGCGAAAGAGATCAAAGCGCTGATCGATGATTCCGGCGAACGCGTCAACGCGGGTTCTCAGCTGGTAAATGAAGCGGGCGCGACGATGGCGGAGATCGTCAATGCGGTTACGCGCGTAACGGACATCATGGGTGAGATTGCGTCGGCCTCCGACGAACAGAGCCGCGGTATCGACCAGGTGGGTCAGGCGGTGGCGGAGATGGATCGCGTCACCCAGCAGAACGCCTCGCTGGTGGAAGAGTCTGCGGCGGCAGCGGCGGCGCTGGAAGATCAGGCAGCACGCCTGAACGACGCGGTGGCGGTGTTTAAGATCACCCGCAACCAGGCGGTGAAAGCCGCGCCCGTGAAGGCTTACGCGCCTAAGGCGCAGCCCGTAGCAACGGCGTCTGAAGCGAACTGGGAGACGTTCTAAAGGCTTGCCCGGTGGCGGCTACGCCTTACCGGGCCTACGAGGCGTTATTTTGTAGGCCGGGTAAGCGTCAGCGCCACCCGGCAGAAATCACCCCTCCGACGCCGGAACGACCATCGGTTTTTCCGGCTTCGCTCTCACCGCAATCACCACCCCAACGACCAGTAGCGCGATCCCGCAGGCCGTTAGCAACGGCGGCACGCTCTGGCGCATCAGGAAGGTATAGAGCAGCCCGGCCAGTGTCTCAAAGACAATCAGCGGCCCCAGTATCACCGTCGGCAGCTTCTGGCTGGCAATGTTCCAGCACAGCGCGCCCACCCACGAACAGAGCACGGCAATGGCGACCATTAACCCGACGAATACCCACGGGCGCGGTCCGAAGGGCAGGGTAAATGCCGGTTGCTGGCTACCCAGCCAGACACACGCGCCCACATAGCCCAGCAACGAGACAGGGAGGGTGACCAGCGCCTGCGCCGTGGCCCACATCATCGGATGCTTATCCGGGTTTTCCCGCAGCCAGCGTGCGTTGCGCAGGGCATACCAGGCCCAACAGACAACCGAAATAAACGCCAGAAAGATCCCTGAACCGTAACGCCACACGCTGAAATTTTCCAGACCATGGCGAAGCTCGGCAATATTCACGCACACCAGCCCCACGGCAATGCAGACCAGCGCCGGCGCCATTTTTGACCACGCCAGTTTGCCGTCACGCTGGCTGTAAAGCAGGTTCGCGAAAACCGGGATGACCACCGGCAGCGTGCCGATAATCATGGTCGACACCGGCGCACCGGTGCGCTGAATGGCGCTCGCCAGACAGACGTAGTAGATCAGATTACCCATCATGGTCAGCGCCAGCGCGGTGAGCCAGTCCTGGCGGCCCAGCTGACGCAGACGCGTGCGCCCCAGCCACGCCAGCGGCACGGCAATCAGCCCCAGCGCCAGGTAACGTCCGGTCGACTGCAATATTGCCGGGTACTCCGGCACAATCAGCGGGCCGACAAAAATCAGCCCCCACATCAAACCCGCAAGCAGGGCATACAACACGCCGCTAATCATTTTTCCATCCATCTTGATTCACTTTGCGCTCAGTGTAGGAGGGCAAAACGGGCGCGTATTGTATGAGGTTGCGCATTAGCGCGGCATAACCTGTTTCTGGTAGCGCACGGGCGTGATGCCGTAGCGACGGGTGAAGGCGCGGGTCAGGTGCGACTGATCGGTCAGCCCGGTCGCGGCGGCCACCTCGGCGGCAGGCATGCCATGGGTGAGGAATGCTTTGGCGCGCCACAGCCGGATGGCCATCAGCATCTGGTGGGGCGTAACGTGGAAATGGGCTTTGAACTGGCGCTGAAAATGGTACGGGCTGAGCGAGACAACGTTAGCCAGCTCGTCCAGGGTCAGCGAGCGCATATAGTTGTCGTGCAGGTAGTCGCGAACGCGTTCGAAGCGGTGCGTGGCCTCCTGCACCACCGGCGCATGGTGGGCCAGCGGCTGAAAAGTCTGAATCAAATCCAGTAGCAGCCCCTTCTGCGCCAGCGGATCGTCCGTGTGCCACAGGCCATAAATCAACTGGCCTATCTGTTGCGAGCGCAGCGGATCGTGACGCGTGACGTCGCTAAACCACCAGTGACGCAGGCCAGTGACCTCTTCCAGCAGGTCGGGTTCGATGTAGACCATCCGGTAGCGCCAGCCGCCTTCAGTGGCGGATTCCCCGGTGTGGATCTCGTCCGGGTTCATGGTCACGACGGATTTTTCCGCGGCAAGATGCTGGGTACCGCGATAGCGGAAGCGTTCGGCACCGGTTTCGATGGTGCCGATACCGAAGGCTTCATGAGTGTGCGGCTCGAAGGCGTAGTCAGAGATATGGGCGTGATAAAGCTCCAGGCCCGGCAGCTGCGCCAGATGGCGAAAGCGCGCGCTGTCTCTCTCATCAGTGAACTGTTCCGGTACGCCTTGCACAGTGAGCCTCCTTGTGGGTCATCGCTTCATTATCAGAGATGACCCGAGGGGACGCCACAAAAAATAACCAATTTTTAACAACTACAGGATGGCTTTGACGCTTTCCGCCAGCGGTGTGGTTGGGCGGCCAATGAGCTTGCTCAGGGTATGGCTGTCGTCGAACAGGCCGCCTTTGGACGCGCCGGTGTCGGAGTCCGCCAGCATTTCCGCCAGCCCGGCAGGCAGACCAACGCCCTTCAGCGCAGCGGCGAAATCGGCTTCGCTGAGGTTCTGATACGTTACCGGCTTACCGCTCTGCTTGCTCAGTTCCGCAGCCAGTTCGCTCAGCGTCCAGGCATTATCACCCGCCAGTTCATACACCTTGCCGGCATGACCCTCTTCAGAAATCACTTTCGCTGCCGCCGCCGCGTAATCCGCACGGGTCGCAGAGGCAATTTTGCCTTCGCCTGCGGCCCCCATAAACACGCCGTGTTCCAGCGCTGGCGGCGCGCTTGCCAGGTAGTTTTCGGTGTACCAGCCGTTGCGCAGCAGGGCGTAAGGCACGCCGGAGGCCGCCAGGGCATTTTCGGTTTCGACGTGCTCAACGTGCAGACCCAGCGGGGATTTGTCAGCATGCAGCAGGCTGGTATAGGCGATGAATTTCACCCCGGCGGCTTTGGCGGCGTTTATCACGTTCTGGTGCTGTACGGCGCGCTGGCCCACTTCGCTGGAGGAGATGAGCAGTAGTTTATCCACGCCGTTCAGTGCGGTGGTAAATGCGGCTTCATCGGTGTAATCCGCCTGACGCACAACGACCCCTTGCTGACGCAACGCTTCGGCTTTCGCCAGGTTACGCACAATAGCCACGATCTGGCTGGCCGGAACGGTTTTCAGCAGTTCTTCAATAACGTGTTGGCCAAGCTGGCCGGTTGCGCCGGTAATCGCGATCATGATGAATCTCCTTCGTGTTTGTCTGGTGTTGTGGCACACTATCACCATAACTAACTTTTAGTAAGTACGTACAAAAAGGTAAGTATGAAAACAACAATACCAACGCTCAGCGAGCAAATGCGCGATGGCAACCTCTTTGCGGAACAGTGCCCGTCACGGGAGGTGCTCAAACACGTAACCAGCCGCTGGGGCGTGCTGATCCTGGTGGCGTTACGTCAGGGGACGCATCGCTTCAGCGATCTGCGCCGCAAGATGGGCGGCGTCAGCGAGAAGATGCTGGCTCAGTCTTTACAGGCGCTGGAACATGACGGGTTTGTCGATCGCGTGTCGTATCCGGTCGTGCCGCCGCATGTGGAGTATAGCCTGACGCCGCTGGGGCGGGAGGTAAGCGAGAAGGTGGCCGCGCTGGCCGACTGGATTGAGGTCAATACGCCGCAGGTGATGGCGAATAGGGACGAGCGTGCGGCATGAAATGCCGGGTGGCGCTTGCGCTTACCCGGCCTACGGGATCGAGGATTGCGGGTAGGCCGGGTAAGGCGAAGCCGCCACCCGGCACAATCATCGCTACCTGCTCAAATCCACCTGATAAATCGCGAACCCAATATCATCCGTCGCGACCTTTTGCATCGGATACTGCGCCTTATCCTTGATAAACGCGGCTGCTTTATCGGACGGAGATGTCTCAAAGCGAATATCCAGCTTAGTGTCGCTGTGGATCGGCGCAAGTCGCCAGTTGTTATCCACCGCCGGATGAATTTCACCCGCCTTTTTCGACACCGCGCTGATCCACGCCGCCAGCACCGAACGGTTCTCATCCGGTGAGGCAAAGGCGATATGGCTGTCACCCGTACCGGCAAACTTACCGCCATAGGCGCGGTAGTTGTTGGTCACCACCAGGAAAGTGGCATTAGGATCAATCGCTTTGCCGTTGAAGGTCAGGTTTTTGATGCGTTCTGCCTGCGGATTAATGGCCTGACATTCGCCGTCATATTTCGCGGGCTGGGTAACGTCAATCTGATAATCCACGCCGTCGATCACGTCGAAGTTGTAGGTGCGGAAACCGTCCCAGTTAATCAGCGACTGCGGTTTGCTGCTGTGCGGATCGATCTGGTTGAACTGTCCGGCAGAGCACTCCAGCCACTCCTTCACCTCTTTCCCGGTGGCTTTCACCACCACGAGTGTGTTGGGATAGAGGTAGAGATCGGCGGCATTACGGAAGGTCAGCTGGCCTTTTTCCACCTCAACGTAGCTGGCCGGATCGTTCTTACGTCCGCCCACTTTGAATGGCGCCGCGGCAGACAGTACCGGCAGATTTGCCAGATCCGGATCGCCCTGAATATAGTGCTCCGCATAGGCTTTCTGCGCCATGTTGACTACCTGCACGGTCGGATCATCCTGTACCAGCGCGAGGAAGCTGTACATGTTATCAGCCGATTTACCGATCGGCTTGCTGACAAATTCACGCGTCGCGTCGTGGTCATGCTTCAGGACGTCGACCAGCTTTTTATCTTCCCCTGCCAGAGATTTTTTGGCCGCTGCGTCGTAGATCGGACGCGCTTCCGCTTTCGACTGCGTGACTTTCCAGCTTCCGCTGTCGTTATTCAGCACCAGATCCACCACGCCAAGGTGGTCACCCCACATGCCCGGCATCACCGATGGCACACCGTTGAGCGTCCCTTTTTCGATGTCCGCGCCTTTGATATCAGCGAAATCTTTGCCCGGGAAGACGGCATGGGCGTGACCAAACAGGATCGCATCCACGCCCGGCACCTGGCTGAGATAGTACACGGAGTTCTCAGCCATCACCTGATACGGGTCGGCCGAGAGGCCGGAGTGGGCCACGACGACCACCACATCCGCCCCTTTCGCCCGCATCTCCGGCGCGTATTTGCGCGCGGTTTCGGTAATGTCGTTGACGGTTACTTTCCCGTCGAGGTTGGCTTTATCCCACGTCATGATCTGCGGCGGTACAAAACCGATATAGCCGATTTTCAGCGTCTGTTTTTTACCGTCCTGGTCGACAACCTCGGTCTCTTTAATCAGATAAGGGGTGAAGAGCGGCTTCTTCGTCTTAACGTCGATGATATTGGCGTTAACGTACGGGAATTTTGCCCCTGCCAGCGCGTCGTGCAGGTATTTCAGACCGTAGTTAAATTCGTGGTTGCCCAGGTTGCCAACCGCATAATCCAGGGTGTTCATCGCTTTATAGACAGGGTGGATCTCGCCTTTTTTCAGCCCCTTCGCCGCCATGTAGTCGCCGAGCGGGCTGCCCTGAATTAAGTCCCCGTTATCGACCAGCAGGCTGTTTTTCACTTCACCGCGGGCGGCGTTGATCAAACTTGCCGTGCGTACCAGTCCGAATTTTTCCGTAGGGGTATCTTTGTAGTAATCGAAGTCCATCATATTGCTGTGCAGATCGGTGGTTTCCAGAATACGGAGATCCACCGTCGCTGCCTGAACGCTTGCCGCAATCAGCGTTGCCAGGAGCGTTGCGCTAAACTTAATCATCTGAGGAGTCCTTTTTTCGATCCAAGCCACAAAAGAATATGTATGTAGTATTTGTTGCTTACAGAAGTGTGAATGCTGCCAGAAAAAAGGGCGCTGAAACCAGAATTGCTTCACAGATAGCGGAATTGTTCACATTACGATATAACTAAAACAATAAGTTATGCCCACTGCGTTAACGAAGAGGTGGAGAATGTTAGATAAAATTTGTCAGCTCGCACGGGATGCGGGTGATGCCATTATGCAGGTGTACGACGGTGCGAAACCGATGGATGTTGTCAGCAAAGCGGATGACTCCCCGGTGACGGCGGCGGATATCGCGGCGCATGCAGTGATCCTGAAAGGTTTGCAGGCCCTGACGCCGGATATTCCGGTCCTTTCTGAAGAAGCGCCCCAGAGCTGGGATGAACGTCAGCACTGGCAGCGTTACTGGCTTGTCGACCCGCTGGACGGCACGAAAGAGTTTATCAAGCGTAACGGTGAATTCACCGTCAACATCGCTCTGATTGAAAACGGGAAAGCGGTACTGGGCGTGGTTTATGCCCCGGTGATGAAGGTGATGTACAGCGCGGCGGAAGGTAAAGCCTGGAAGGAAGAGTGCGGCGTGCGTAAGCAGATCCAGGTGCGTGATGCCCGTCCTCCGCTGGTGGTGATCAGCCGCTCGCACAGTGACAGCGAGCTGGAGGAGTATCTGCAACAGCTGGGTGAACACCAGACGACGTCGATTGGCTCGTCGCTGAAGTTCTGTCTGGTGGCGGAAGGGCAGGCGCAGCTGTACCCACGTTTCGGGCCGACGAACGTCTGGGATACGGCGGCAGGGCATGCGGTGGCGGCGGCCGCTGGCGCGCATGTGCATGACTGGCAGGGTAAGCCACTGGACTACACCCCGCGCGAGTCATTCCTGAATCCGGGCTTCCGGGTGTCACTTTACTGAGTCAGCAGCTTATGCAGCAGGGCAACCACCTGCTGCACCTCATCCTGCGTCAGCGCGCCGTCTTTAACCCACTCTACGCGACCGTTTTTGTCCAGCACGACAATCGCTGAACTCTCCTCTTCCAGCTGCCACGCCTTACGCGTCACGCCGTTGCTGTCGACAATAAACTGCGACCAGGGATAGAGCTTCTTATTGCTCTCAAGGCTTGAGCGCACAAACATGCCGGAGCCGGGAATGGCGTCGTCGGTGTTCACGATGGTAGTGGTCTGGTAGCGATCGTGCGGGAGTTTTGCGGCCTTGATCGCCTCCACGAGGGTAGCGTTTTTCTCTTTAGCGGATGTACGTCCGGCAATATGTTGTACAACTCTCACTTTGCCCGCAAGCTGCGCGCTATTCCAGGCTTTATAGCTAAACTTATCATTGTCGAGAATCAATTCTCCCCGGTCAGCAATGCCGACCGGCGGGACACGTTGTCCTTTTTCAATGTTATGTGCGGAAGCCATCAGCGGCAGCAACAGGCAAGCTGCTACCAGGAGGTTACGTAGGGTCATGGTGTTTCCTTATTGTTAGCAGGTGATCCGACCACTTGGTCATGCGCTTTTAATCATAAGTGCGATCAATAGGCTTTTCCCGCAATCCCGATGCCAGTTTGCGGGCGAACGCACATATCTATGCAAAAACGACGGCATATACTGCGCTGTATCACGCTTTGCAAAGATTATTCTGAATAATTGTAATCAAACGGTAAATAAACTTATGCACACTGGGTAAGTACGAGGTTCTGGTCTATAGTCATTGGGCATCAAAATTTGCGCTCAGGACAGTCGGGCCGATTGTGGCACCGCAAGAGCGTATGATTCGCAGGAGATACAAGAATGAAAATTTTCCAACGCTACAACCCGCTTCAGGTGGCGAAGTACGTGAAGATCCTGTTCCGTGGACGGTTGTACATCAAGGATGTTGGCGCTTTTGAGTTCGATAAGGGCAAAATCCTTATCCCGAAAGTGAAGGACAAACAGCACTTGTCTGTGATGTCCGAAGTCAACCGTCAGGTTATGCGTCTGCAAACTGAGATGGCTTAACCAACGTGCTATGCAGTAGTTGTTAAAAAGACGGCTCCCAATGGGAGCCGTTGATGTTTGTAGGGCCAGTCCAGAGACATACCCTGAAGCAGATAGTTTTGACTTGGCGTTATTTGTATTAACGGGTATAACCATGAATTGATGAAGTTTTTCTTAAAATCTTTTTCAGTGCTAAATATTGATATAAAACATTAAAAACTTGGATCACTATTGGACTTATTATCCATGGCATAAACAATACCCCTATACTTTTTATAAGCGAGTTGTAAAGAGGTCAGCTTTAACTGTTGGCTGAGAAGGGAAGCCGTTACGCATGGAAAATAAATGGAATAATTATGCATCGAGATCTGGTTTTTAAAAATAAGAATATATTTGTGTTATTTATGTTAGCTACCATAGGATATGGGATTTGGCGCATGCTTGGTGACTTTTTTTACCTTGAACAGACTATAGTTTATCGGCATGCCGTAGCTGATAAGTCTATGTTGTATATCACGGAAAGCAGCGCGGGTGCGACGACTTCTTTCGTATATAAATATTATCTTTACACGGCACAAAAGACCGATGAAGTTTTTTTAGAAGACATTAAAAATGGTTATGAACCTTTCCTTGTCACCACCGATCCTGGCGTGAAAGTTAGCATTGAAGACAGAACGATTTTTCTTAAAGTAAGCGGGGATATTTTTAAATTTAATAATATCGTAGGCTCTGCCTTTATTTATCTCAATTCGTCCCCCTTCTAAGGACTTAAAAAATTATTTAAATTACATAAACGGCAGCTTCCGTTTTAAAACAAAAAGGGCAGCTCAACGCTGCCCTTCATAAATTACGCCGACACCTTCTCTTCCGCATCCGGCAGTTTCGGCACCAGCACGGTCGGTTTGCTATCAATACGCGTTACCAGCAACTGATCGATGCGGTAGTTATCAATATCCACCACTTCAAACTTGAAGCCGGAGAACTTCACCGAGTCGGTACGTTTCGGGATTTTACGCAGCATAAACATCATAAAGCCGCCGATGGTCTCGTAGTTGCCGGACTGCGGGAACTCGTCGATGTCGAGCACGCGCATGACGTCTTCAATCGGCGTACCGCCATCGATGAGCCATGAATTTTCGTCACGCTGAACAATCTGCTCTTCCAGCCCCTGGCCGACCAGGTCGCCCATCAGGGTCGTCATAACGTCGTTGAGGGTGATAATGCCCACCACCAGCGCGTATTCGTTCATGATCACCGCGAAGTCTTCCCCGGCGGTTTTGAAACTTTCCAGCGCTTCGGAGAGCGTCAGGGTGTCCGGCACAATCAGGGTGTTGCGGATCTGCACGCCGCTGTTCAGCGCCAGGCTCTGGTTTGCCAGCACGCGGTTCAGCAGGTCTTTGGAGTCCACATAGCCGATGATATGGTCGATATCTTCGTTACAGACCAGGAACTTGGAATGTGGATGCTGCGCCACTTTGGTCTTCAGGCTCTGCTCGTCTTCATGCAGATCGAACCAGATGATGTTTTCACGGCCGGTCATGGAGGACGGCACGGTACGGGATTCCAGTTCGAAAACGTTCTCAATCAGCTCGTGCTCCTGCTTGCGCAGCACGCCTGCCAGCGCCCCGGCTTCCACCACGGCATAAATATCATCGGAGGTGATGTCGTCTTTACGCACCATCGGCAGCTTGAAGATGCGGAAAATGACGTTCGCCAGGCCGTTAAAGAACCACACCAGCGGACGGAAGACATAAAGGCAGAAGCGCATCGGGTTGATGATACGCAAAGCCACAGCTTCTGGCGCAATCATACCGATGCGTTTCGGGGTCAGGTCCGCGAATAAAATGAACAAGCCGGTCACCAGGGAGAAGGAGAGGATGAAGCTCAACTGCTCGGCCAGCTCTACGGACATGTACTTAACAAAGAGGCCATAAAACGCCGGAGAAAACGCTGCATCACCCACGATACCGCCAAGAATGGCGACCGCGTTCAGGCCAATCTGCACCACGGTAAAGAACATGCCGGGATTTTCCTGCATTTTCAGAATGCGTGATGCGTTGATGTTGCCCTCGTCGGCAAGCAGCTTCAGTTTGATTTTACGGGAGGCAGCCAGCGAGATCTCCGATATCGAGAAAAATGCACTGACGGCAATAAGACAAAGTATTACTAAAATACTGTTTAACATAGTTTATCCGGCTTCTCGCCAGATCCTCAGAAGGGGAGTTGATACCATTCGTGTGAAGACACATTGAAGTCAGCTCGTAGCGTTGAGCCGATTATTTCAGCGGTAGTATAGCGTAAAGACGTGTAAACCTGCCAGAGGTCACGTTTTCGGCAAAAAGTGGCCGGAGGGAGAGGCTGTGCGCCACGCGGCTCGCGTGGCGCTGAAGCCGTAATCAGTCCTGTTGTGGAGGCAGACAGACGCCGATGCCGCCAATGCCGCAGTAGCCGTACGGATTTTTATGCAGGTACTGCTGGTGGTCGTCTTCGGCATAGTAGAACGGTTTCGCGGTAGCGATTTCCGTCGTGACCTGACGTTTATCACCGGCCGCCTGCATCGCTTCCTGGAAACGCGTCAGGCTGGCGTGGGCCGCGGCCTCCTGCTCTGGGGTGAGCGGGTAGATGGCCGAACGGTATTGGGTGCCGTGATCGTTACCCTGACGCATGCCCTGCGCCGGGTCATGGTTTTCCCAGAACACCTGGAGCAGCTGTTCATAGCTAATGACGCTCGGGTCATACACCACACGCACCGCTTCAGCATGACCGGTCTCACCGGAACAGACTTCGCGGTAGGTTGGGTTAGGCGTATATCCTCCGGTGTAGCCCGCAGCGGTGCTGTACACGCCCGGCAGTTGCCAGAACAGGCGTTCTACGCCCCAGAAGCAGCCCATGGCAAACAGGGCGATCTCCATTCCATCAGGAACGTTTGTCATTGAATGGTTGTTTACGGCGTGTAATGTCGCCACTGGCATAGGGGTGTTGCGTCCCGGTAACGCATCGGCTTGTGATACCAGATGCTTTTTATCAAATAAACTCACGGTGGGGCCTCCGGGGTAGCGTTGTTTCGGTTAAGGTTGTCACGAAGCGTTTAATTGAACACAATAAATGCGATGAATGAGTCTAGATTTAATCATAAGAAATATTTGGGTGTTACACCCTTTTTCAACCCGTAATTTGGGTTTTTGGCTTTCAGGCCGTATTTTGCCGCGGAGCGGCACTGCATTTGCTTCCAGGGTGGAAACAGGGATATTCAGGAGAAAACGTGACAAAGATCCGCCAGTTATGTTTAGTCAGTTTACTGCTGACCAGCGGGATTGCCAGCGCGGCGAATGTCCGTTTGCAGGTTGAGGGGTTATCCGGGGCGCTGGAAAAAAACGTGCGTGCGCAGCTTTCTACTATCCAGAGCGATGAGGTCACGCCGGATCGGCGTTTTCGCGCGCGCGTGGATGACGCCATTCGCGAAGGCTTAAAGGCGTTGGGGTACTACGAACCCACCATCGATTTCGATTTACGCCCGCCGCCGGCAAAAGGACGTCAGGTGTTGATTGCCCGCGTCTCGCCGGGCGAACCCGTCCTGATTGGCGGCACGAACGTGGTGCTGCGCGGCGGCGCGCGCACGGATCGTGACTACCTGGATCTGCTCAGCACCCGTCCGAAAGTGGGCACTGTGCTCAATCACGGGGATTACGATCGTTTTAAAAAATCATTAACCAGCGTTTCGCTGCGCAAAGGCTACTTCGACAGCCAGTTCAACAAAAGCCAGCTAGGCGTTGCGCTTGAGCGACGTCAGGCATTCTGGGATATCGATTACGACAGCGGCGAGCGCTACCGGTTTGGCGATGTGACCTTCGAAGGATCGCAAATCCGTGATGAGTATCTGCAAAACCTGGTGCCGTTTAAAAAGGGCGACTACTACCAGTCCAGCGATCTGGGCGAGCTGAACCGTCGTTTGTCCGCGACGGGCTGGTTTAACTCCGTGGTGGTAGCACCGGAATTTGAAAAATCCCGTAAAACGAAAGTGTTACCGCTGCATGGCGTGGTCTCTCCGCGCACCGAAAACACCATTGAGACCGGTGTCGGCTACTCCACGGACGTCGGCCCGCGCGTGAAAGCCTCGTGGAAAAAACCGTGGATGAACTCCTACGGCCACAGCCTGACCACCAGCGTGAGCCTGTCTGCGCCTGAACAGCAGCTGGACTTCAGCTATAAAATGCCGCTGCTGAAAAATCCGCTTGAGCAATACTACCTCGTGCAGGGCGGCTTTAAGCGTACCGATTTGAACGATACCGAGCAGGACTCGACGACGCTTGCGGTATCACGCTTCTGGGATCTCTCCAGCGGCTGGCAGCGCGCCATTAACCTGCGCTGGAGCCTCGACCACTTTACCCAGGCAAACGTTACCAACACCACCATGCTGCTTTATCCGGGCGTGATGATCAGCCGTACCCGCTCGCGCGGTGGCCTGATGCCGACCTGGGGCGACTCTCAGCGCTACTCCATCGATTACTCCAACACTGCGTGGGGCTCCGACGTAGACTTCTCCGTCTTTCAGGCGCAAAACGTCTGGATCCGCACGCTGTACGACAAACACCGCTTTGTGATGCGCGGTAATCTCGGCTGGATCGAAACCGGTGATTTCGAACGCGTCCCGCCGGATCTGCGCTTCTTCGCCGGGGGCGACCGCAGCATTCGCGGGTATAAGTACAAATCGATCTCACCTGAAAACGACAAAGGCCAGTTGACCGGGGCGTCAAAACTGGCGACCGGCTCGCTGGAGTACCAGTACAACGTCAGCGGCAAGTGGTGGGGGGCGATGTTCGTTGACGGCGGTGAAGCGGTGAACGATATCCGCCGCAGCGATTTCAAAACCGGCGCGGGCGTAGGCGTGCGCTGGCAGTCACCGGTCGGGCCAATCAAGCTCGATTTCGCCGTTCCGGTGGGCGACAAAGACGAACACGGTTTACAGTTTTACATCGGTCTGGGGCCTGAATTATGAGTTTATGGAAGAAGATAAGCCTCGGGGTGCTGATTTTTATCGTATTACTGCTCGGTACGGTGGCGTTTCTGGTGGGCACCACCACGGGCCTGCATCTGCTGTTTAACGCCGCGAACCGCTGGGTGCCGGGGCTGGAAATCGGCCAGGTGACGGGCGGCTGGCGCGATCTGCGCCTGAAAAATATCCGTTACGAACAGCCCGGCGTGGCGGTGAACGCGGGCGAGTTTCATCTGGCGGTCAAGCTCGGCTGCCTGCGTGACAGCCAGCTGTGCGTAAACGATCTGTCGCTAAAAGACGTTAACGTGGCGATAGATTCCAAAAAAATGCCGAAGTCTGAGCCTGTCGAAGAAGAGGACAGCGGCCCGCTGAATCTCTCCACGCCGTACCCGATTGCGCTCTACCGGGTTGCGCTGGATAACGTCAATATCAAAATCGACGATACGACGGTATCCGTGATGGATTTCACCTCCGGTCTGCGCTGGCAGGAGAAAAACCTCACCCTGACCCCAACCTCCCTGCAAGGGCTGCTGATTGCGCTGCCGAAGGTGGCCGACGTGGCGCAGGAAGAGATCGTCGAGCCGAAGATCCAGAACCCGCAGCCGGAAGAAAAACCGCTGGGCGAAACGCTGAAAGATCTCTTCTCGAAACCGGTTCTGCCGGAGATGACCGACGTGCATCTGCCGCTGAACCTCAATATCGAAGAGTTTAAGGGCGAGCAGCTGCGTCTGACGGGTGATACCGATCTGACAGTCTTCAACATGCTGCTTAAAGTCAGCAGCATCGACGGCAACATGAAGCTCGACGCGCTGGATATCGACTCCAGTCAGGGCTCGGTGAACGCCTCAGGCAATGCGCTGCTGCGCGACAACTGGCCGGTGGATATTACGCTGAACAGCGCCCTGAACATCGATCCGCTGAAGGGCGAAAAGGTGAAGGTGAAGGTCGGCGGCGCGCTGCGTGAGAAGCTGGAGTTCGGCGTGAACCTTTCCGGACCGGTGGATATGGTGCTGCGCGGGCAAACCCAGCTGGCAGAGGCCGGTTTACCGCTCAACCTTGAGGTTGTCAGCAAGCAGCTTTACTGGCCGTTCACCGGCGAAAAACAGTTCCAGGCTGACGATCTGAAGCTGAAGCTGAGTGGCAAAATGACCGACTACACGCTGTCGTTCCGCACGGCAGTGAAGGGGCAGGGGGTACCGCCCGCCGATATCACCCTGGATGCGAAGGGTAACGAGTTGCAGGTTAACCTCGACAAGCTGACCGTGGCGGCGCTGGAAGGAAAAACAGAGCTGACCGCGCTGCTCGACTGGCAGCAGGCGATCAGCTGGCGCGGCGAGCTGAAGCTGACCGGGATCAACACCGCTAAAGAGGTCCCGGACTGGCCGTCAAAACTGGATGGCCTGATCAAAACCCGCGGTAGCCTGTACGGTGGCACCTGGCAGATGGACGTGCCGGAACTCAAGCTCACCGGCAACGTGAAGCAGAACAAAGTCAACGTAGAGGGCTCGCTTAAGGGCAACAGCTATCTCCAGTGGGTGATCCCGGGCCTGCACGTGGCGCTGGGCCGCAACACGGCAGATATCAAAGGCGAGCTGGGGGTGAAAGATCTCGATCTGGATGCCACCATCGACGCGCCAAATCTCGATAACGCCCTGCCGGGTCTTGGCGGCACGGCGAAGGGGTTAGTGAAGGTTCGCGGTACGGTGGAGGCGCCGCAGCTGCTGGCGGACATCACCGCTAATAACCTGCGCTGGCAGGAACTTTCCATTGCCCGCGTGCGCGTCGAAGGGGACGTGAAATCCACCGATCAGATCGGCGGAAACCTGGACCTGCGCGTGGAGCGTATCTCCCAGCCGGACGTGAACATCAGTCTGGTCACGCTGGCGGCAAAAGGTAACGAAAAGCAGCACGATCTCCAGCTGCGCGTGCAGGGCGAGCCGGTCTCCGGGCAGCTGCACCTGACGGGCAGTTTTGATCGCCAGGCAACGCGCTGGAAGGGCGTACTGGATAACACCCGCTTCAGCACGCCGGTCGGCCCGCTGGTGCTGTCCCGATCCATCGCGCTGGACTACCGCAATGCGGAGCAAAAGTTAAGCATTGGGCCACACTGCTGGACCAACCCGAATGCTGAGCTGTGCGTGCCGCAGACCATTGATGCGGGCGCGGAAGGACGCGCGCAGATCAACCTCAACCGTTTCGACCTGGCGATGCTGAAACCGTTTATGCCGGAAACCACCCAGGCCAGCGGGGTCTTCAGCGGTAAAGCGGACGTCGCGTGGGACACCACCAAAGAGGGGCTGCCGCAGGGCAGCGTTACGCTCTCCGGGCGTAACGTGAAGGTGACGCAGGAGGTCAATGACGCGCCGCTGCCGGTAGCGTTCGACACCCTGAATGTGAACGCTGACCTGCGTAACAATCGTGCTGAACTGGGATGGCTGATCCGCCTGACCAACAACGGTCAGTTTGATGGACAGGTGCAAATTACCGATCCGCAAGGGCGGCGCAATCTCGGCGGCAACGTCAATATTCGCAACTTCAACCTGGCGATGGTGAATCCGATCTTCTCGCGGGGAGAAAAGGCGGCGGGGATGCTCAGCGCCAACCTGCGTCTGGCGGGGGATGCGCAAAGCCCGCAGCTGTTTGGCCAGATGCGGTTAAACGGCGTGGACATTGACGGTAACTTTATGCCGTTCGATATGCAGCCAAGCCAGCTGACGATGAACTTTAACGGCCAAAGCTCAACCCTCAGTGGCTCAGTGCTGACGCAGCAGGGACAAATCAACCTGAGCGGTGACGCAGACTGGAGCCAGCTCGACAACTGGCGCGCCCGTATTGCGGCCAAGGGCAGCAGGGTGCGTATCACGGTACCGCCGATGGTGCGCCTGGACGTGTCGCCAGACGTGGTCTTTGAGGCAACGCCGAGTCTCTTCACCCTGGACGGCCGTGTTGACGTACCGTGGGCGCGCATCGTGGTTCACGAAGTGCCGGAAAGCGCGGTTGGCGTCTCCAGTGATGAAGTTATGCTCAATGAAAATCTGAAACCTGTTGAACAGAAGAGCGCTGGCATACCGATCAATAGTAATCTTATCGTGCACGTGGGGAATAACGTGCGTTTGGACGCGTTTGGGCTGAAGGCGAGACTCACGGGTGACCTGAAAGTGGCGCAGGATCAACAGGGGCTTGGCCTCAATGGACAAATCAATATTCCTGAAGGGCGCTTCCATGCCTACGGTCAGGATTTGATTGTGCGTAAAGGCGAGCTGCTGTTCTCCGGTCCACCGGATCAGCCGGTACTCAATATCGAAGCGATACGTAACCCGGAAGCCACCGAAGATGATGTGATTGCGGGCGTGCGCGTGACGGGCTCCGCCGATGAACCTAAGGCAGAGATCTTCTCTGACCCGGCCATGTCGCAACAGGAAGCGCTCTCTTACCTGCTGCGCGGCCAGGGTCTGGATAGCCAACAGGGCGATGGTGCGGCAATGACATCAATGTTAGTCGGTCTGGGGGTTGCACAAAGTGGTCAGGTTGTGGGTAAAATCGGCGAGACGTTTGGCGTAAGCAATCTGGCGCTGGACACTCAGGGCGTGGGTGACTCTTCGCAGGTAGTGGTCAGCGGCTATGTACTGCCGGGTCTACAGGTAAAATATGGCGTGGGGATCTTTGACTCACTGGCTACACTCACGTTACGTTATCGCCTGATGCCTAAGCTATATCTGGAAGCAGTGTCCGGCGTAGACCAGGCACTTGATCTGCTCTATCAGTTTGAGTTTTAGCAATGCGAATATTTGTTTACGGCAGTTTACGAACCAGGCAAGGCAACAGCCACTGGATGACCAACGCCCAGTTGCTGGGAAATTACACAATCGAAAACTACCAGTTGTACAGTCTGGGCCACTATCCAGGCGCAGTTCCGGGGAACGGAACGGTACAGGGTGAGGTTTATCGTATTGATAATGCCACGCTGGCCGAACTTGATGCCTTGCGCACCAGGGGCGGTGAATACGCTCGCCAGTTGATCCAGACGCCTTACGGCAGTGCATGGATGTACGTGTACCAACGTTCGGTCGACGGGTTAACGCTGATTGAAAGCGGTAACTGGTTAGACAGAGACCAGTTCTGAAAAACGACAACGCCACCGTAAGGTGGCGTTGTTTTTTTGCGCCCATTCGCACGGGTTACCGGGATCGAAAGGCACAAAAAAGCCCCGACGCGCGGGGCTTAGTATCAGCAGTAAGAATTACTTCTTAGCAGCACGCTCGAAAGAGGCGATGATTTCTGCTTTCGCCGCTTCTGCGTTATCCCAGCCTTCAACTTTAACCCATTTGCCTTTTTCGAGATCTTTGTAGTGCTCGAAGAAGTGGGCGATCTGCGCTTTCAGCAGCTCTGGCAGGTCGTTCACATCTTTAATGTGATCGTACTCTTTGCTCAGCTTGGTGTGCGGTACGGCAACCAGTTTCGCATCTTCACCCGCTTCGTCAGTCATTTTCAGCACGCCAACAGGACGGCAGCGAATGACGGAGCCTGGCTGCAATGGGTATGGCGTCGGGACCAGTACGTCAACCGGGTCACCGTCCAGAGACAGAGTGTGGTTGATGTAGCCGTAGTTGCACGGATAGAACATGGCGGTAGACATGAAACGGTCAACGAACAGCGCACCGGTGTCTTTGTCGATTTCGTATTTGATTGGATCTGCGTTGGCCGGGATTTCGATCACAACGTAGATGTCTTCTGGCAGTTCTTTACCCGCAGGGACGTTGAGTAAGCTCATGTCGGTGTCCTTTAAAATGGATGGTAAACAAGTGGCAGGTATTATAGCCAACTGGCGCTGAAAGTCTCCGCCTGTTTTCGACTTCTCTCCCTCGCGCCTTCACTTTTCAGACCGTTTCCATGACAGGATAATCCATAAACTCAGCCGCATTTTAAATGTTGAAATGAAAGCGATTACAAACTTGTGATTAACGTTTTATTCACTTTTCTGAAGTGTGATGTAACGCAATCCGTAACATATTCCATTGGCTATAGTTCATCCGCGGAACATCTTTTAACCAACAATAACCTACCCTACGAGGACGTTCATATGTGGAAGCGCTTACTTCTTGTTACAGCAGTTTCGGCAGCCATGTCGTCTATGGCGATGGCCGCACCTTTAACCGTGGGATTTTCGCAGGTCGGATCTGAATCCGGCTGGCGCGCCGCTGAAACGAATGTGGCGAAAAGTGAGGCCGAAAAGCGCGGTATTACGCTGAAAATCGCCGATGGTCAGCAAAAGCAAGAGAACCAGATTAAAGCGGTGCGCTCGTTTATCGCTCAGGGCGTGGATGCCATCTTTATTGCCCCGGTTGTCGCTACGGGCTGGGAGCCGGTGCTGAAGGAAGCCAAAGATGCTGAAATTCCGGTCTTCCTGCTCGACCGTTCCATCGACGTAAAAGACAAATCTCTCTATATGACCACCGTCACCGCCGATAACGTGCTGGAAGGCAAACTGATTGGTGACTGGCTGGTGAAGCAGGTGGATGGCAAGCCGTGTAACGTGGTTGAGTTGCAGGGCACCGTCGGAGCGAGCGTGGCTATCGACCGTAAGAAAGGTTTCGCGGAGGCCATCGCCAAAGCACCAAACATCAAAATCATCCGTTCTCAGTCCGGCGACTTCACCCGCAGCAAGGGTAAAGAGGTCATGGAAAGCTTCATCAAGGCAGAAAATAACGGCAAAAATATTTGCATGGTTTACGCCCACAACGACGACATGGTGATCGGCGCCATCCAGGCCATCAAAGAAGCGGGCCTGAAGCCGGGCAAAGATATCCTCACCGGCTCGATCGACGGCGTACCGGACATCTACAAAGCAATGATTGACGGCGAAGCAAACGCCAGCGTGGAGCTGACGCCAAATATGGCGGGCCCGGCATTCGATGCGCTGGAGAAATTCAAGAAAGACGGCACCCAGCCTGAGAAGTTGACCATCACCAAATCCACGCTCTACCTGCCGGACACGGCGAAAGAAGAGTTAGAGAAGAAGAAAAATATGGGCTACTAAGCCCTCGCCCCCTCACCCTAGCCCTCTCCCCGGAGGGGAGAGGGAAAAGGGCGGGTTGGGCAGAAAATTAAAGATGGGCACGACATAGTCCCCTCTCCCCTCCGGGGAGAGGGTCAGGGTGAGGGGGAAACCATGACCACCGAACAACACCAGGAAATCCTTCGCACAGAAGGCCTGAGTAAATTTTTCCCTGGCGTTAAGGCGCTGGATAACGTTGATTTCAGCCTGCGGCGGGGGGAGATCATGGCGTTGCTCGGCGAAAACGGGGCGGGGAAGTCGACGCTGATTAAAACCCTGACCGGGGTCTATCACGCCGATCGCGGCGCTATCTGGCTGGAAGGTAACGCCATTTCGCCCAAAAACACCGCACATGCCCAGCAACTGGGGATCGGCACGGTCTACCAGGAAGTAAACCTGCTGCCAAACATGTCGGTAGCGGATAACCTGTTTATTGGCCGCGAGCCCAGACGTTTTGGCCTGCTGCGCCGCAAAGAGATGGAAGCGCGCGCCGCGAAGCTGATGGAATCGTATGGCTTCTCTCTCGACGTGCGCGAACCGCTGAACCGTTTCTCCGTGGCGATGCAGCAGATCGTGGCGATCTGTCGCGCTATCGATCTCTCGGCGAAAGTGCTGATCCTCGATGAACCCACCGCCAGCCTCGATACCCAGGAAGTGGAGATGCTTTTTACCCTGATGCGCCAGCTGCGTAATCAGGGCGTTAGCCTGATTTTCGTGACGCATTTCCTCGATCAGGTTTACGAGGTGAGCGACCGTATTACGGTGCTGCGCAACGGCAGCTTTGTCGGCTGCCGGGAAACCCGCGAGCTGCCGCAGATAGAGCTGGTCAAAATGATGCTGGGCCGCGAGCTGGAGACCAACGCGCTTCAGCGCGCGGGCCGTACGCTGCTGAGCGAAAAACCGATCGCCGCGTTTCACGATTACGGCAGAAAAGGGACCATCGCGCCGTTTAACCTCGAGGTACGCCCCGGTGAAATTGTGGGACTGGCGGGTCTGTTAGGCTCCGGGCGCACCGAAACCGCCGAAGTCATCTTCGGGATCAAACCTGCCGACAGCGGAACGGCGCTGATCAAAGGCAAACCACAAACGCTACGTTCACCGCATCAGGCGTCGTGCCTCGGCGTGGGCTTCTGCCCGGAGGACAGGAAAACGGACGGTATTATTGCCGCCGCCTCGGTGCGGGAAAACATCATTCTGGCGCTACAGGCCCAGCGCGGCTGGCTGCGTCCGATCCCTAAGCGCGAGCAGAACGCGATTGCCGAGCGCTTCATCCGCCAGCTCGGTATACGTACCCCGAGCGCGGAACAGCCCATCGAGTTCCTCTCGGGCGGTAATCAGCAGAAGGTGTTGCTCTCGCGCTGGCTGCTCACCAAGCCGCAATTCCTGATCCTCGACGAGCCCACGCGCGGTATCGACGTGGGCGCGCACGCCGAAATCATCCGGCTTATCGAAACGCTCTGCGCCGACGGTCTGGCGCTGCTGGTGATCTCGTCTGAGCTGGAGGAGCTGGTCGGCTATGCCGATCGCGTCATCATCATGCGCGATCGCAGGCAGGTGGCAGAGATCCCGCTGGATAAACTGTCGGTTCCGGCGATCATGAATGCCATCGCGGCGTAAGGAGTCAAATGTGATGTCCCGTTCTCTTTCGCAAACTGGCGAAGCGAAGCGCCGCTTCAGCTGGCCGACCGGCACGCCGCAAATCGTGGCGCTGCTGCTGGTGCTGCTGGTGGATAGCCTGGTGGCTCCGCATTTTTTCCAGATCGTCGTGCAGGATGGCCGCCTGTTTGGTAGCCCGATCGACATCTTAAACCGTGCCGCGCCCGTGGCGCTGCTGGCGATTGGTATGACGCTGGTCATTGCCACCGGCGGGATCGACCTCTCCGTCGGTGCGGTAATGGCGATTGCGGGCGCCACCGCCGCCTCGATGACCGTCGCCGGGCACAGCCTGCCGGTGGTTCTGCTGGCCGCGCTGGGCTCCGGCGTGCTAGCCGGGCTGTGGAACGGCATTCTGGTCGCGGTGCTCAAGATCCAGCCGTTTGTCGCGACGTTGATTTTGATGGTGGCCGGGCGCGGTGTGGCGCAGCTTATTACCTCCGGTCAAATCGTCACCTTTAACTCCCCGAGCCTGGCGTGGATCGGCAGCGGTAATTTTCTGTTCTTCCCGACGCCGGTGATCGTCGCGCTGGTGACGCTGGTGGTGTTCTGGCTTTTCACCCGCAAAACGGCGCTCGGGATGTTCATCGAAGCGGTGGGGATTAACATTCGGGCCGCGAAAAACGCCGGGGTAAATACGCGGCTGATGGTGATGCTGACTTACGTGCTGAGCGGCGTCTGTGCTGCGATTGCCGGGGTGATCGTGGCCGCCGATATTCGCGGAGCTGATGCCAATAACGCCGGACTCTGGCTCGAGCTGGATGCAATCCTTGCGGTGGTTATCGGCGGTGGATCGCTGATGGGCGGACGTTTTAATCTGCTGCTCTCGGTAGTGGGGGCGTTGATTATTCAGGGTATGAATACCGGTATTTTGCTCTCCGGGTTCCAGCCGGAGCTGAATCAGGTCGTCAAAGCGGTCGTGGTGCTTATCGTGCTTATCGTGCAGTCGCCGCGCTTTATCACTCTCATTAAGAGGTTCCGCGGTCATGATAAAACGTAATTTGCCGTTAATGATCACGCTGGGCGTGTTCGTGCTGGGATACCTTTACTGCCTGACCCAGTTCCCGGGCTTCGCCTCCACGCGGGTGATTTGCAACATCCTGACCGACAATGCCTTTTTAGGCATTATCGCCGTCGGCATGACGTTTGTGATCCTCTCCGGCGGGATCGATCTCTCCGTTGGGTCGGTGATCGCCTTTACTGGCGTGTTCCTTGCCAAGGCGATTGGCTTTTGGGGCATTTCGCCGCTGCTGGCTTTTCCGCTGGTGCTGGTCATGGGCTGCGCGTTCGGCGCCTTTATGGGGCTTTTGATCGATGCGCTGAAAATCCCGGCCTTTATTATCACCCTCGCCGGGATGTTCTTCCTGCGCGGCGTGAGCTATCTGGTGTCGGAGGAGTCAATTCCCATTAACCACCCGATCTACGACACGCTCTCCAGCCTGGCGTGGAAAATCCCCGGCGGGGGGCGCCTGAGCGCAATGGGGCTGCTGATGCTGGGCGTGGTGGTGATCGGGATCTTCCTCGCCCACCGTACCCGGTTTGGTAACCAGGTTTATGCCATTGGCGGCAGCGCCACGTCCGCGAACCTGATGGGAATTTCCACGCGCAGCACGACTATCCGCATCTACATGCTTTCGACCGGGCTGGCCACCCTCGCGGGGATTGTATTCTCAGTTTATACCCAGGCAGGCTATGCCCTGGCGGGGGTGGGCGTTGAGCTGGACGCCATTGCCTCGGTGGTGATTGGCGGTACGCTGCTCAGCGGCGGAGTGGGGACAGTCCTCGGCACGCTGTTTGGCGTGGCGATCCAGGGGCTGATTCAGACCTATATCAACTTCGACGGCACGCTCAGCTCCTGGTGGACCAAAATCGCCATCGGCATTCTGCTGTTTATTTTTATCGCGCTCCAGCGCGGCCTGACGGTGCTGTGGGAGAACCGCCAGAGCTCGCCTGTTACCCGGGTGAATACATCTTTAACAGAGCGATAACATGCTGAAATTGCTTAAACTCTAAACATTTTCCGGTAGCGGCCGATACTCTTTTTTTATGCCCAGAAATATCTCGCTACCGGAAATAACATCATGCTTAAAACGCTATCGATTCGTACCGGCTTGCTCTCTTTACTGGCCGTTATGACCCTTCTGCTGCTGATTGTCAGCGGCATCGGCATTTATGCCCTTACACAAAGTTCCGCTTCTCTCCAGCGCATCAATCATCTTCAGGGTGAACAGATGGTGCAGCTGAATGCCGGCTATACGCTGATCCTGCGCGCGCGTAACGAAGCGGGGCAGGCCGTCCGCATGATGGAGGTCGGCCTGCTGGACGATGCGGCCAGGGCGGTCAAAACCATTAACCAGGAAGTGGCGCTGGCACAGAAAACGCTGAAGGACGTGATCGGCAGCGGCGTGGCGGATGAGCAGGGGCAAAAGCTGCTGGATAACGTCGCCGCGAGCCTGGCGGTGTACAACCAGCAGGGTATCAGCCCGATGCTGAAAGCCCTGAACGAGCAAAGCGCGGACAGCTATTACGATCTGCTGGAAAACAAGCTGGTCCCGGTGGCGAAGCAGTTTGATAACGATATGCAGGCGTTCCAGGCATGGAGCGAGGCGCGCGGCAAAGCGGAGGTGAGCGCCGTGCAGGCGAGTAAAACCCGCGTGCTGATCCTGATTATCGTCGCGGCGCTGCTGACGGCTGGCATTATCGTGCTGGCCTGGCTGGTTCTGCGCCATATGCTGCTCGAGCCGCTTTCAGCCTCGATTGCCCAGCTGGAACATGTGGCGGCCGGGGATTTAACCCATACCCTGAACGCGCCGGCGAGCCAGGAATTTAATCGCCTTAACGCGGCGATCGAAGGGATGCGCCAGTCGCTGATGGACTCCGTTCTGCGGGTGCGTGACGCCAGCTCGCAGATTGATACCGGCAGCCGCGAGCTGACGGCCGGGAATATGAACCTGGCTCAGCGCACGGAATCCACCGCCACCTCGCTGGAGCAGACGGCCGCCAGCATGGAAGAGATCACCGCCACGGTGAAACTTAACGCCGATAACGCCGAGCAGGCGCACCAACTGGCGAAGTCGGTCTCCGATACCGCCGATCACGGCAGCGAAATGGTCTGCTATGTCATTGAGAAGATGCGCGACATCTCCGGCAGCTCGGCACGCATCGCCGATATCCTGAGCGTCATCGACGGCATTGCCTTCCAGACCAATATTCTGGCGCTGAACGCCTCCGTTGAAGCGGCGCGTGCGGGTGAGCAGGGGCGAGGTTTTGCGGTCGTGGCGGGTGAGGTGCGTAATCTCGCCAGCCGCAGTGCTGATGCGGCGAAAGAGATCCGCTCGCTTATCAGCGATTCGCAAACCCACGTGAACGAGGGCAGCGAGCTGGCGCAGCAGGCCGGTGAGACGATGGACGAGATCGCCACCGAAGTACTGCGTATGACCAAACTGATGCGTGAAATTGCGACGGCCTCTCAGGAGCAAAGCCGCGGTATTGAGCAGGTGAATATCGCTGTCAATCAGATGGATGAAACGGCGCAGCAAAATGCGGCGCTGGTCCAGCAATCATCTGCGGCAACACGTTCCCTGGAGGAGCAGTCTCGCGAGCTGATGGAAGCGATGGCCTCCTTCAAATTGACGACGCAAACGGCATGACGAAAAAAAGGGGAGCCTGACGGGCTCCCCTTTTCGTGCGTTACGCGTCCGGGAATTCGCGGATCATGCGTTCAACGTCATCCACCATATGGCGGTTGCCGACGAAGAAGGAACGGCGCTGGTGCAGGCTTTCTGGCACGATATCCAGAATACGCTCTTTACCGTCGCTCGCCTTGCCGCCTGCCTGTTCGGCCAGGAATGCCATTGGGTTGCACTCGTACAGCAGACGCAGTTTTCCGTCCGGGTGGCTGGCGGTGCTTGGGTAGAGGTAAATACCGCCCTTCAGCAGGTTACGGTGGAAATCCGCCACCAGCGAGCCGATATAGCGTGAGGTGTACGGGCGCTGGGTGGCTTTATCCTCTTCCTGGCAGAATTTGATGTACTTCTTCACGCCGTTCGGGAATTTGATGTAGTTGCCTTCGTTGATGGAGTAGGTGTTGCCCTTCTCCGGGAAGCGCATACGCTCCTGGCACAGGCAGAATACGCCCAGGGACGGATCGTAGGTAAAGGCGTGTACGCCGCAGCCGGTGGTGTACACCAGCATGGTGGACGAGCCATACACCACATAACCGGCAGCAACCTGTTTACTGCCCGGTTGCAGGAAGTCTTCTTCCGTCACCGGCGTACCAACCGGCGTGACGCGACGGTAGATGGAGAAAATGGTACCGACAGAAACGTTAACGTCAATGTTGGAGGAGCCGTCCAGCGGATCCATCAGAACAACGTATTTCGCGTGTTCACACCCTTCGAATACGACGATCTCATCTTCTTCTTCAGAGGCGATACCCGCAACGATGTCGCGCGCGCGCAGTGCAGCTTTCAGTTTTTCATTGGCGAACAGGTCGAGTTTCTGCTGAACCTCACCCTGAACGTTCTCGGCACCGCTGGCACCCAGGATATCGACCAGACCGGCCTTGTTGATATCGCGGTGGATGATCTTAGCGCCCAGCTTTATTGCCGACAGCAAAGCAGTGAGCTCACCCGTAGCATGAGAGAACTCGTGCTGCTTTTCGACAATAAATTCACCTAACGTTTTCATAACACTTTCCCTGCATCTTATGTTGAGTAAAGCGGTTGATGTCCAACAATCTTAACAAACATTCAAATATTAGCGCAGAGGTGAATCGCGCCAGCAAAATACGGATTTACCTGAAATGCGTTTCACAGCCGCTGACATGTGAGTAAAATGTGCGCCACATTGAAGAAGGATAGTGACGTATGCGCATTCATATATTGGGGATTTGTGGCACTTTCATGGGCGGACTGGCAATGCTGGCGCGCTCGCTGGGCCATGAAGTGACAGGTTCGGACGCCAATGTGTATCCGCCGATGAGCACGCTGCTCGAGAAGCAGGGAATTTCTCTGATTCAGGGATATGACGCCAGCCAGCTGGAGCCGCAGCCGGATCTGGTGATCGTGGGTAACGCCATGACCCGTGGGAATCCATGCGTTGAAGCGGTGCTGGAACGCAATATCCCGTACATGTCTGGCCCGCAGTGGCTGCATGATTTTGTCCTGCGCGACCGCTGGGTTGTCGCCGTTGCCGGGACGCATGGCAAAACCACCACCGCCGGTATGGCGACCTGGATCCTCGAAGCCTGCGGCTACAAGCCGGGCTTTGTGATCGGCGGCGTGCCGGGCAATTTCGACGTCTCCGCGCGTCTGGGCGACAGCCCGTTCTTTGTGATTGAAGCAGATGAATACGACTGCGCGTTCTTCGACAAGCGCTCCAAGTTCGTGCATTACTGCCCACGCACGCTGATCCTCAACAACCTTGAGTTCGATCACGCGGATATCTTTGACGACCTGAAAGCGATTCAGAAACAGTTCCACCATCTGGTGCGCATTGTTCCGGGTCAGGGCCGCATTATCCTGCCGGAGAACGACATCAACCTGAAGCAGACCCTGGCAATGGGGTGCTGGAGCGAGCAGGAGCTGGTGGGCGAGCAGGGGCACTGGCAGGCGAAAAAGCTCAACGCGGATGCCTCCGAATGGGAAGTGCTGCTCGACGGTGAGAAAGTGGGCGAGGTGAAGTGGGGCCTGGTGGGCGAGCACAACATGCACAACGGCCTGATGGCGATCGCCGCGGCGCGTCACGTTGGCGTACTGCCTGCGGATGCCGCCAATGCGCTGGGCACGTTTATCAACGCCCGTCGCCGTCTGGAGCTGCGTGGCGAAGCCCACGGTGTGACGGTGTATGACGATTTCGCGCACCACCCAACGGCCATTCTGGCGACGCTTGCCGCATTGCGTGGCAAAGTTGGCGGCACCGCGCGCATTCTGGCCGTGCTGGAACCGCGTTCGAACACCATGAAAATGGGCATCTGCAAAGACGATCTCGCGCCGTCCTTAGGGCGTGCCGACGAAGTCTTCCTGCTGCAACCGCAGCATATTCCGTGGCAGGTGGCCGAAGTGGCCGACGCCTGCATTCAGCCAGCGCACTGGAGTGCGGACGTGGATGTCTTAGCGGATATGGTGGTGAAAGCCGCACAGCCTGGCGATCACATTCTGGTGATGAGCAACGGCGGGTTTGGTGGTATCCATCAGAAGCTGCTGGACGGTCTGGCGAAGAAAGCCGCGGCCGCAGAGTAAAAAAAGACCCGGTGGCGCTAGCGCTTACCGGGCCTACATTATCTCTTCTCCCTCTCCCCTTTGGAGAGAGGGCTGGGGTGAGGGGTTTACTCTTCGTTCTCAGACAGCTCGCGCAGATACTGGAAAATCAGACGCGCTGACTTCGGCGGCTTATTCCCTTCTTTCTCTTTCTTCGCGTTACGGATCAAAGAACGCAGCTGCTGGCGGTCGGCATTCGGCCACAGGTTCAGCACTTCAGGTACCGCGTCATCACCTTGCTCGATCAGACGATCGCGGATCTGCTCCAGCTTATGGAACAGCGCAACCTGCTGGTTGTGGCGGTTTTTCAGTTTGTCCAGCGCCTGACGGATCGGCTCCACGTCGCGCTGACGCAGCAGTTTCCCGATAAGCTGAAGCTGGCGGCGACGCCCTTCTTTCTTGATTTTCTGTGCCAGTTCAATGGCATCACGCAGATCCTGGTCGAGCGGGATCTTATCCAGCGCGTTTTTACCCAGTTCTACCATTTCTGCGCCAAGCTGTTTTAACTCTTCGGCGTCACGTTTAATTTCACTTTTACTGACCCAGATGATCTCATCATCTTCGTCTTCGATGTCATCACCGGGAACGTCGTCGAGCCAGTCTTCGGGCTGCTTAGTCATGTCAGGCTCCTTAAAAAAAGAGGCTAATGTTACCAGTTAAGACGCGCACTGAAAAACGGTTCTCTGTTAGACTTCACTTAACTCTCTCTTACAGTATGGCATTTGCGATGAAAGTAACCTCACAAGTTGAAGCGCAGCGTAAGATTCTGGAAGAAGCCGTCTCCACCGCGCTGACGCTCGCTTCAGGTAAATCAGATGGCGCCGAAGTGGCGGTCAGCAAAACCACCGGCATTAGCGTGAGCACCCGCTATGGCGAAGTGGAGAATGTAGAATTTAATAGCGATGGCGCGCTGGGGATCACCGTGTATCACCAGAATCGCAAAGGCAGCGCGTCGTCTACCGATCTCAGCCCGGATGCCATCGCCCGAACGGTGCAGGCGGCGCTGGATATCGCGCGTTACACCTCCCCGGATCCTTACGCTGGCGTGTCCGATAAAGAGCTGCTGGCGTTTGACGCGCCCGATCTCGATCTGTTCCATCCCGCGGAAGTGACGCCGGACGAAGCCATTGAGCTGGCCGCGCGAGCCGAGCAGGCTTCTTTGCAGGCTGACAAACGCATCACCAATACCGAAGGCGGCAGCTTTAACAGCCACTACGGCATCAAAGTGTTTGGTAACTCCCATGGCATGTTGCAGGGGTACTGCTCAACCCGCCACTCGCTTTCCAGTTGCGTCATCGCCGAAGAAAACGGCGACATGGAGCGCGACTACGCCTATACCATTGGCCGCGCGCTGGGGGATTTGCAGTCTCCGGAGTGGGTGGGTAAAGCGTGCGCCGAACGCACGCTGTCTCGCCTGTCGCCGCGCAAGCTCTCCACCATGAAAGCCCCGGTGATTTTTGCCAACGAAGTGGCGACCGGTCTGTTTGGCCATCTGGTAGGCGCTATCGCGGGCGGTTCGGTGTACCGTAAATCGACCTTCCTGCTCGACTCGCTGGGCAAGCAGATCCTGCCGGAATGGCTGACCATCGAAGAGCACCCACACCTGCTGAAAGGGCTGGCCTCCACGCCTTTCGACAGCGAAGGCGTACGCACGGAACGCCGGGATATCGTGAAAGACGGCATTCTGACCCAGTGGCTGCTGACCAACTACTCTGCGCGTAAGTTGGGGCTGAAAAGCACCGGGCACGCGGGTGGCATCCACAACTGGCGCATTGCCGGACAGGGCCTGAATTTTGAACAGATGCTGAAAGAGATGGGCACCGGCCTGGTGGTCACCGAGCTGATGGGGCAGGGCGTGAGCGGTATCACCGGCGATTACTCTCGCGGTGCAGCGGGCTTCTGGGTCGAAAACGGTGAAATTCAGTATCCGGTGAGCGAAATCACCATCGCCGGCAACCTCAAGGACATGTGGCGCAATATTGTTACGGTCGGTAACGATATTGAAACACGCAGCAATATTCAGTGTGGTTCTGTATTACTGCCGGAGATGAAAATCGCCGGGCAATAATCCCCGTAAAAGCGTGATTAATAATAAAAAAGGAAGTGAGCAATGCGTAAACACCTGTTAGCGATCGTCGCGGCTTCAACGCTGGTTCTTGGCTCATCTGCGTTTGCTGCCGATCTCGAAGACAACATGGACATCCTCAGTCAAAATCTGAAGGTGGTGCAGAAAACCGACAATGCGGCGGAAATGAAAGACGCACTGACGAAGATGCGTGAAGCTGCGCTGGATGCGCAAAAAGCGACGCCGCCGAAGCTGGAAAGCAAAGCGGCAGACAGCGCCGAGATGAAAGACTACCGCCACGGCTTTGACGTGCTGGTCGGCCAGATTGACGGCGCGCTGAAGCTGGCGAACGAAGGCAAAGTGAAGGAAGCCCAGGCGGCAGCCGATCAGTTTGCGGCGACCCGCAACGCGTATCACAAGAAGTATCGTTAATTGGGTGCCTGAGCTGTACGTCCTCTCTCCGTATGCGGAGGCGCATGATGCGCCCCCGCATCGTTGCTCCCTACTTGCCGGAGCGACAATCCATCCGCGCTGTCACTTCAAGCGAGCCATTACGAAAACGGATCTCGCACAGTGTTTTCCTCGTCACCAGCGTTAAGATGATTATTGTCAAAGAAATAATCATCAAAACCCCGATACTTGGGTTTCTGCGTTTCATGGATGCCTCCTTGCTTTAAAGCGGGCGAGGTAGCGAACTCCACGGTGTGACGTGTCGTTTCGAGCCCCCGCCCTGATTTTTTATCAGGCGGGGCTTTCCACTTTCCGTCCCATGCCTGAGACGGTCAGTCTCAAGCACCCGCCGCCACTCTAGCGAATCTCCATAAGAAAACCTTATCCACGTCACATTTCTACGAGCCTGCTCGTAATCTTTTCCACTCCGCTTAGCAGTCTAATACCGCGTAATAGCGTGATATTCATCACGTAAATCCAGCGATTTATACAGATTCACCGCATTTATGTGGCACAGATCACTGCCGCTGCTCGCCTTTCCACTTCGAAGTGGAAAACAACTCGCTACAAACAATTCCCCCCCAACGTTAGTTTTATTCCAGAGCCATTAACGGGGTAAGACGAGTGATTAACGGAGCGGTAATGAACGACGTTGGGGAACAGGCGGTGCAAACAGAACAGCTCGCGAACACCATGCTTCAGCAGGTCTACGCCCTGCTGGCCCGGCACAACATCATCCCCAACGCGGTACAGGAGCAGATGCTGACCTCCCACGTTCGCGCAATGGCGCACCGGTCCGTGACCGGCGAGCCGCTGCCGGAGGTTGAAGCAGAGCTGTTCGACGAAATTTCACCAGATTCAATGCAACTTGCCCGTGAAGTGGTAGCGCAGTTCGGCAACCTTCCTGATGAAGAGGCCTGGCTGCTCTCCGTTCACTTCGAAGTCGCGAAAGACAACCTTTAAGGAGCAACACATGGAACAGATTACAGTCGTGATTGGCGATCGCCTGGGTAAAGGTCAGAAAGTGGCTGCGGGTGTGGAAAAAGCCGGCGGACGCGCGGTTGTCGTACCGGGCATGGCAGCGGATATGAAGCTCGGTGACGTGATGAAAGCGGAAAACGCCACCTTCGGCATCTCCTTCTGCGGCAGCGGCGGCGCGGGCGCCATCACCGCTCAGACCAAATATGGCTACAAGGCCAAATACGGAATGCGCTCCGTGGATGAGGGTGTGACCGCCATCAACGAAGGCTGCAACGTGCTGGGCTTTGGCTTTATGGATAAAGAAGAGCTGGGCGAGCGTCTGGTACAGGCGTGGCAGAAGAAATACGGCGCGTAAGCATGAAAGAACAGTTCACAACCACGGTGAGAGTGAAGGGGAAGGGCGACGCCAAAGCGCGCGCCTTTGCCGACGCGCTCAACCACGTTCAGGCCGCGGTGATGAAAGCCTCACCGCATATCTTACTGCGTATTGAGCCACAGGATGTGCAGGTCGTTCAGGCGCAAGAAGCGGTGCGAAAAGAAGCGTTTCTGTTCTTCTTTCTGCGCCGGGAAAGACGCACCTACAGCGTGGAGCTGGATGTGACCGTCAACGTGACAGCCATCAATCTCGACCAGGTGGATTTCGTCACGCAACGCTGATTATTCATAAAAGGGCAGACTGATGTTCTTAATTATATTAATAAAATCGCTCATCATCGGCGGCCTGGTAGGCGTCGGTGTCGGGGCCGGGGCTGCACGCATGTTTCATGCGCCTACCACTCAGGGTATGGGCGCGTTTCGTACGTTGGGGGAACTGAACTCCTGCGAAGGGGATCCGGCGTCCCACTTCTCCTTTGGGTTAGGTTTCTTCTTTAACGCCTGGGCCTCTTCCGTGGCCGCAGGTGCCTTCACACAGGACGTTGACCACCGCATCATCCCGAACTGGGGTGCTGCTGCACTGATGATCAAAAACCGTAACGTCGGTGAAACGCTGCATGACCCGCGCAAAATGGCGATTGCCTGCGGCATCATCGGCATGATTGTCGTGACCTTCCTTAACCTGACCGCCTCCTCCGTGCCCGCAGCGCTTCAGGTCACCGCCGTGAAGGTGCTTGTACCGGCGGCTAACCTGCTGGTCAACACCGTGATGCCGGTGATCTTCTGGCTGGCGGCCATCGACGCGGGTAAAAAATCGGGCTTCTGGGCCACCATCTTTGGCGGCGCGGCACAGCTGATCATGGGTAACGCCGTACCGGGTCTGGTACTGGGTATTCTGATCGGTAAAGGCGTGGAGGAGAGCGGCTGGAACCACGTCACCAAAGTGATGATGGCGGCGATCGTTCTGCTCTTCGTGCTGAGCGGCTTCTTCCGCGGCTTCGACATGAAGATGATCGAATCCTTCCATCTGACCGTGCCGAACTGGCTCGACATGATCCACAACTCGCTCAGCGGTAAATAACAGGAGCCTCGACATGGAACAGAATAAAGGTTTTTGGTATGCCGACTGGTCGTTCCCGATCTTCGTTGGCCTGCTCTCCTCCGGCGTGTTTGCCGGGACGCACATGTACTACCTCTACGGCATCGGCGCGTTTAACGAAGTGGCCTTCGTGGCGATGCTGAAAGCGGGCATTGATACCGGCGTTTACGGCGCGGTGGCGGCATTTGGCGCGAGCTTCCTGTTCGCCCGAATTATCGAAGGGTCGCTGGTAGGTATTCTTGATATCGGCGGGGCGATCCAGACCGGCGTGGGCCTCGGCGTACCGGCGCTGCTGCTGGGCGCGGGGATCATGTTCCCGGTGACCAACTTCATTGCCTCGCTGATTACCGGCCTGGTGATTGGTCTGGCGATTGGCTACGTCATCATCCTGGCGCGTAAGTTCACCATCAACCAGAGCAACTCCACCTACGGCGCAGACGTGATGATGGGCGCGGGTAACGCCTCCGGCCGCTTCCTCGGGCCGTTGATTATCCTCAGCGCCATGACCGCTTCCATTCCAATCGGCGTCGGTTCCCTGGTAGGCGCGTTGCTGTTCTACATCTGGCAGAAGCCGATAACCGGTGGCGCCATCCTCGGCGCAATGATTTTGGGCTGGCTGTTCCCGGTCGCCCTTTAATACCCGCGGGCGCTTCGGTGCCCGCCTTATCAGGAGAACCCCATGTTTGATCTACTCCTGCGCCGTGCGCGCCTCGCCGACGATACCCTGACCGATATCGCCATTCAGGACGGGAAGATCGCCGCGACGGGCGAAATTGACGCTCCCGCCCGTAAAACGGTTGAGCTTAACGGTGATGTGTTCGTCAGCGCGGGCTGGATTGACTCCCACGTCCACTGCTACCCGAACTCCCCGATTTACCACGACGAGCCGGACAGCGTGGGCATTGCCACCGGCGTCACCACCGTGGTGGACGCGGGCAGCACCGGGGCCGACGACGTGGACGATTTCTACGCCATCACCCGCAAAGCCTCCACCGAGGTGTTTGCCCTGCTGAACATCTCCCGCGTGGGGCTGATCGCCCAGAACGAGCTGGCCAATATGGCCAATATTGACGCCGACGCGGTGAAAGAGGCGGTGAAACGCCATCCTGATTTTATCGTCGGCCTGAAGGCGCGCATGAGCAGCAGCGTGGTCGGTGAAAACGGCATCACCCCGCTGGCGCGCGCGAAAGCGATCCAGAAAGAGAACGGCGACCTGCCGCTGATGGTGCACATTGGCAACAACCCGCCGAACCTCGACGAAATCGCCGAGCTGCTGAGCTCCGGCGACATCATTACCCACTGCTACAACGGCAAGCCAAACCGCATCCTGACGCCCTCCGGCGAGCTGCGTGCCTCCATTACCTCCGCCCTGAAGCGCGGCGTGCGTCTGGACGTTGGCCACGGTACGGCGAGCTTCAGCTTTGAAGTGGCGAAGCGCGCTATTGCGATGGGCATTCTGCCGCACACCATCAGCTCGGATATTTACTGCCGCAACCGCATCAACGGCCCGGTCGGCTCGCTGGCAAGCGTGATGTCGAAATTCCTCGCCATCGGCATGTCATTGCCGCAGGTGATTGACTGCGTCACCGCCAACGCCGCCGACGGCCTGCGCCTGACGCGCAAAGGCCGCATTCAGCCTGGCCTCGACGCCGATCTGACGCTGTTTACCCTCAAGCGCCAGCCGACGGTGCTGACGGATGCCGAAAACGACAGCCTACAGGCTGAACACATTCTGGTGCCGCTTGCCGCGATCCGCGCGGGCAAGGGCTACATGACCGAACAAGGGAGCACGGAACATGCCTTCGATTTATGAGAAGTACAACTTAAAGCAGGTTATCAACACCTCTGGCCGCATGACGGCGCTGGGCGTCTCCACGCCGCGCCCGGAAGTGGTGCAGGCGGCGATGAACGGCATGAATCACTATTTCGAGATGAAGGAGCTGGTCAATAAAACCGGGGAATACATCGCGAAGCTGCTGGAGGTGGAAGGGGCGACGGTGGTCTCCTGCGCGTCGGCGGGCATTGCCCAGTCCGTGGCGGCTGTGCTGGTGAAAGACAGCGACTGGCTGCTGGAAAACCTGCACGTCACACCGATTGAAAATAACGAGATCGTCCTGCCGAAAGGCCACAACGTGAATTTTGGCGCGCCGGTGGGCACCATGGTGGCGCTTGGCGGCGGCAAGCTGGTGGAAGCGGGCTACGCCAACGAATGTTCCGCCGATCAGCTGGCGGCGGCGATCACCCCGCGCACGGCGGCTATCCTCTACATTAAATCGCACCACTGCGTGCAGAAAAGCATGCTAAGCGTCGAGCAGGCGGCGGTTGTCGCGCGTAAACACGACTTGCCGCTGATCGTTGATGCCGCGGCGGAAGAAGATCTGCATACCTATTACCGATCCGGCGCCGATCTGGTGATCTACAGCGGCGCGAAGGCGATCGAAGGCCCAACCAGCGGCCTGGTGATTGGCAAAACTCAGTACGTTGAGAGGGTGAAGCGCCAGACGGCGGGCATTGGCCGCGCGATGAAGGTGGGCAAAGAGGGCATTCTTGGCCTGACCTGCGCCATCGAACACTACCTGACGGCCACCAAAGAGAGCGGCGCCGAGATGGTGGCGAAAATGACGCCGTTTATCGAGGCGCTCAACACCCTGAACGGTGTGACCGCGCGCGTGGTCTGGGACAGCGCCGGACGCGACATCGCTCGCACCGAAATTAAGTTCGACGAAGCCACCACGGGCGTCGGCACGGGTGACCTGGTGAACGCGCTGAAGCAGGGCGAATACGCCATCTATTTCCGTGGCTACAAGGCCAACGAAGGGATTATTGAGGCGGACGTGCGCAGCGTAAATGCTGACCAGCTGAACATCGTGTACCGTCGCATTAGCGAAGTATTAGGACAGGAGAAAAACGCATGAAACTGACCCCCAACTTTTACCGTGACCGCGTCTGCCTGAACGTGCTGGCAGGCTCAAAGGCCAACGCCAGCGCCATCTATGAGGCGGCGGAAGGCCACGTGCTGGTGGGCGTGCTCTCCAAAAATTACCCGGACGTGGCGAGCGCGGTCGCGGATATGCGTGAGTACGCGAAGCTGATTGATAACGCGCTCTCCGTTGGCCTGGGCGCGGGCGATCCGAACCAGTCGGCGATGGTGAGTGAAATCTCCCGCCAGGTGCAGCCGCAGCACGTTAACCAAGTCTTTACCGGCGTGGCCACCAGCCGCGCGCTGCTGGGGCAAAATGACTCCGTAGTCAACGGTCTGGTCTCTCCGACCGGTACCGTCGGGATGGTGAAAATCTCCACCGGCCCGCTGAGCAGTAACGCGCCGGACGGCATTGTGCCGGTTGAAACCGCCATCGCCCTGCTGAAAGATTTCGGCGGCAGCTCCATCAAATATTTCCCGATGGGCGGCCTGAAGTGCCGTGACGAATACCAGGCGGTGGCGGAAGCCTGCGCCCGTCACGACTTCTGGCTGGAGCCGACCGGGGGAATCGATCTGGAGAACTTCGAGGCGATCTTGCAGATCGCCCTCGACGCGGGCGTGAGCAAAATCATCCCGCATATCTACAGCTCGATTATCGATAAAGCCAGCGGTGATACGCGTCCGGAAGATGTGCGTACGCTGCTGGCGATGACGAAGAAGCTGGTTAAGTAGAACCTGCCCCTCACCCCAGCCCTCTCCCCAAAGGGGAGAGGGTGTAATCGTCCCCTCTCCCCTTTGGGGAGAGGGTTAGGGTGAGGGGAAACAAACCGCACACACCCGAAGGAGCCACCATGCACACCCGAACCCTGCTTGTCGCTTCACTCTCAATGCTCGCCACCGCCGCTGTCGCCCAGACGCAATACGCCTGGGTGGGTACCTATAATCCGAACGGCGAAGGGCTGTACCGCTTTACCGTCGACCCGCAAACCGGTGCGCTGAACGATAAAACGCTGGTGAGCAAGCTGCCGAACGCCGCGCAGTTAACCGTCTCACACGACGGCAAAACGCTCTATCTGGCAAGCGAAGTGGAGCAGGGCGTGGTGCAGGCGCTGCGCATCGGCGATAACGGCACGCTGAGCGAGCTGAATCAGGTGGCCTCCGGCGGCGCGGGGCCGGTATATCTTTCCCTGACGCCGAACGGTAAACATCTGCTGGTGGCAAACTACATCAGCGGAACTGTCGCGGTGCTGCCCGTTAACGCAGACGGCAGCCTGAGCGATGCTACGGACACCCATCAGGACAAAGGCGAACCGGGCGCGGCGAAGCCGGAAGCTGCCGTCGAGGGCAGTTTCGCCATCAGCGATCATAACGGCCCGCATGCGCACATGATCGCCGCCGATCCGAGCGGGAAATACGTTTTTTCCACCGATCTGGGGCTGGATCGCATCTATCAATACCGTTTTGACGATCAAACCGGGAAGCTGACTCCGAACGATCCGCCGTTTATCAGCGCCTCCTCAAAAGGGGCCGGGCCGCGCCACTTCGTCTTTACGCCGAAAGGTGATGCCCTGTGGCTGATTAACGAAGAGGCGTCTACGCTCACCCATTATGCGCTGGACAGTAATGGCAGGCTGAAAGAGGGTAAAACGGTTTCAGCCCTGCCGGACGGTTATAAAGGCACCAGTTTTGCTGCCGGGCTGGCGCTAAGTGCCGACGGGAAACAGCTGTATGTCGCTAACCGTTTGCATAACAGCATCGGGCACTTTACCGTAACGGCAGAGGGTACGCTGACGCATCAGGATGATGTCTGGACGCGCGGCGACTATCCGCGCACCCTGACGCTCGATAAGCAGGGTCGCTGGCTGTACGTCATGAACCAGCGCAGCGACAACATTACCCGTTTCCGCGTGGCGCCGGACGGCAAGCTGAGCGCCGAGCCAGACTATACCCCGGTCGGCAGCCCATCCCAGATGGTCATTTCACCTTAAGCCGTAAGAGGACAACGACGTGCGATTTCCGAACCAACGTTTAGCGCAACTTTTCGATCTGTTGCAAAACGAGACGCTGCCGCAGGACGAGCTGGCGCAGCGGCTGTCGGTTTCCACGCGAACCGTCCGGGCGGATATCACCGCCCTGAACGCGCTGCTGGCCAGCCACGGCGCGCAGTTCATTTTGAGCCGGGGCAACGGCTATCAGCTCAAAATTAATGATGTGGCGCGCTATCAACAATTGCAGGCGTCCCACCCGCGCGCGCTGCGTATTCCGCGAACCGGACCTGAGCGCGTGCACTATCTGGTGGTGCGTTTTCTGACGTCAGCCTTTTCCATCAAGCTGGAGGATCTGGCCGATGAGTGGTTCGTCAGCCGGGCCACGTTGCAGAGCGACATGGTGGAAGTGCGCGAGTGGTTTCACCGTTACAACCTGACGCTGGAAACCCGCCCTCGCCACGGCATGAAGCTGTTTGGCAGCGAGATGGCAATCCGCGCCTGCCTGACCGACCTCCTGTGGGAGCTGGCGCAGCAGGACAGCCTGAACCCGCTGGTGACCGACGTGGCGCTGAACGCGGGCGTGGCGGAAAAGATGGTGCCGGTGCTGCACGATGCGCTGACGCGCCATCACATTCGCCTGACCGACGAAGGCGAGCTGTTCCTGCGCCTGTACTGCGCGGTGTCGGTGCGGCGCATCAGCGAAGGGTATCCGCTGCCGGAATTCCACGCGGAAGACGTGGAAGAGAACGTGCGTGAGGCGGCGAAAGATATCGCGGTGGCTATCCAGGAGCTGGCGGGCAAAGCGCTGTCGCCGTCAGAAGAGAGCTGGCTGTGCGTGCACATTGCGGCGCGGCAGATCCAGGAGATCGCCCCCAGCGCGATTAATGCCGACGACGACGAAGCCCTGGTCAACTACATTCTGCGCTACATCAACACCCACTATAACTACAACCTGCTGAGCGATGAGCAACTGCATGCAGATCTGCTCACGCACATCAAAACCATGATAACCCGCGTGCGGTATCAAATCATGATCCCCAATCCGCTGCTGGATAACATCAAGCAGCACTACCCGATGGCGTGGGATATGACCCTCGCGGCGGTGTCGAGCTGGGGAAAATACACCCCGTATGTGATCAGCGAAAACGAAATTGGTTTTCTGGTGCTGCATATCGGCGTCGGGCTGGAGCGCCACTACAACATCGGCTACCAGCGCCAGCCGCGGGTGCTGCTGGTATGCGACGCAGGTAACGCGATGGTGCGCATGATCGAGGCGGTACTTCAGCGTAAATACCCGCAGATTGAGGTGACGCGCACGCTCACCCTTCGCGAGTACGAGCTTGCCGATGCCATTGGCGAAGACTTTGTGATCTCCACCGCCCGCGTGAGCGAAAAATCCAAACCGGTGGTGATGATCGCCCCGTTCCCGACCGATTATCAGTTAGAGCAGATCGGCAAGCTGGTGCTGGTGGACCGCACCCGGCCGTGGATGCTGGAAAAATACTTCGACGCGGCCCATTTCCGCATTATCGACAAGCCTGTCGACCAGCAAACGCTGTTCCGCGAGCTGTGTGAACAGCTTGAAGCAGAGGGCTTTGTCGGTGCGGAGTTTCTGGATTCGGTTATCGAGCGTGAAGCCATCGTCAGCACCATGCTCGGCGACGGCATTGCGCTGCCGCACTCCCTCGGCCTGCTGGCGCAAAAAACGGTGGTCTACACCGTGCTGGCGCCGCAGGGCATTCAGTGGGGAGATGAAACCGCCCATGTCATCTTCCTGCTCGCCATCAGCAAAAGCGAGTACGAAGAGGCAATGGCGATTTACGACATCTTTGTCACTTTCCTGCGTGAACGCGCGATGGCGCGCCTGTGCCAGTGCGAGAATTTTGCGGCGTTTAAGGCTGTGGCGATGGAGAGTTTGAGTCGGTTTTGACGTTCAGGCGGACAGAGGATATCCGCCTTCATTCAACGCAGATGATGCACAACCTGGTTGCTGCTGCCGCGCCAGATAAGCATAGGATCTTTTAGATCCTGCATGAACTTGCCGTCGACCAGGACGTTAATTAGATCCACCACTTCCATCTGCTGCGCATTCAGTTCATCCAGCTTATAGCCCGTCCAGACCCAGATGTCTTTTCCCGCGCACTCGTGGTGGATGCGTTTTACCAGCTTCAGGATCTCCGGCACGTTTTGCGGATGGAGCGGGTCGCCGCCGGAGAGCGAGATCCCCTGGCGTTTGATGCGCGTGTCGTTCAGGTCGTTGATGATGCGGTCTTCCATCTCAGCGGTAAACGGCATACCCGAGTTCAGGCGCCAGGTGCTTTTGTTGTAGCAGCCGGGGCACTCGTGAACGCAGCCTGATACAAACAGGGTACAGCGGGTGCCGGGGCCGTTGACGATGTCGACGGGGTAGTACTGGTGATAATTCATAGCGTTAACCTGATGCCCTCACCCCGGCCCTCTCCCACAGGGAGAGGGAGAAAACCGGTGGCCGGAATAACAATGTGCTCGATCGGTTCCCTCTCCCTTGAGGGAGAGGGGTAGGGTGGGGGGGACACCCTGCGCAGAACTTACCCGATCTGCCCATTCCCCAGATGTTTCACCCTGCGCTTCACCTCTTCCTGCTTACCGGCGTTAAACGGACGGGCATCCGGGCTGCCGAGGTAGCCGCACACGCGGCGGGTCACGGAGACGCGGGCTGCATCGTGGTTACCGCATTTCGGACAGGTGAAGCCTTTGCTGGTGCACTCGAACTCACCGGTAAAGCCGCACTCGTAGCACTCGTCAATTGGCGTGTTGGTTCCGTAGTACGGCACGTGCTGATAGCTGTAATCCCACACGTCTTCCAGCGCCTTCAGGTTGTGCTGAATGTTCGGGTACTCGCCATAGCAGATAAAACCGCCGTTCGCGATGGGCGGATAAGCCGCTTCGAAGTCGATCTTGTCGTACGGGTTCACCTTCTTCTCCACATCGAGGTGGAAGCTGTTGGTGTAGTAACCTTTGTCGGTCACGCCTTCCACGATGCCGAATTCGGCGGTGTCCAGGCGGCAGAAGCGATCGCAGAGGTTTTCACTCGGCGTGCTGTACAGGCTGAAACCGTAACCAGTTTCCTCTTTCCACTGGTCTACCGCATCGCGCAGGCGCTGCACAATCGCGATACCCTTCTCACGCAGGGCGTCGTTGTCATAGATATGCTTGTCGCCAAACAGCGCGTTAATCGTTTCGTGAATGCCGATATAGCCAAGAGAGATCGACGCGCGACCGTTTTTGAAGATCTCCGACACATCATCGTCCGCTTTCAGGCGCACGCCGCAGGCCCCTTCCATATAGAGAATTGGCGCGACGCGGGCTTTCACCCCTTCAAGACGGGCGATGCGGGTCATCAGCGCCTTACGTGCCAGCTGTAAACGTTCATCCAGCAGCGTCCAGAAGGCCGCTTCATTCCCTTTGGCTTCCAGCGCGATGCGCGGCAGGTTCAGGCTGATGACGCCCAGGTTGTTGCGCCCGTCGTGGATCTGCTCGCCGTTCTCATCCTCGTACACGCCGAGGAAGCTGCGGCAGCCCATTGGCGTTTTAAACGAACCCGTGACTTTTACCACCTGGTCGTAGTTGAGGATATCCGGGTACATACGCTTGCTCGCGCACTCCAGCGCCAGCTGTTTGATGTCGTAGTTCGGATCGCCAAACTTGTGGTTCAGGCCGTCGCGAATGGCGAACACCAGTTTCGGGAACACCGCCGTTTTACGGTTTTTACCGAGGCCGGAGATACGGTTGCGCAGAATAGACTGCTGGATCAGGCGTGATTCCCAGCTGGTGCCGAGGCCAAACCCGAAGGTCACAAACGGCGTCTGGCCGTTGGCGGTGTGCAGCGTGTTTACCTCATATTCCAGCGACTGGAAGGCGTCGTAGCACTCTTTCTCGGTGCGGGAACGGGCGTAACCGTCAGCATTCGGGATCTGCCACTCTTCCGCCGTTTTACGGTGTTTGTTGAAGCTCTCGGTCACGAACGGGGCCAGCACTTCATCAATGCGGTTAATGGTGGTGCCGCCATAGATGTGGCTCGCCACCTGGGCGATGATCTGCGCCGTGACCGCCGTCGCGGTGGAGATGGATTTCGGCGGCTCAATCTCGGCGTTACCCATTTTAAAACCGTGGGTCAGCATGCCTTTCAGGTCGATCAGCATGCAGTTAAACATCGGGAAGAACGGCGAGTAGTCGAGATCGTGATAGTGGATCTCACCGCGCTCGTGCGCCGAGACTACATCGCGCGGCAGCAGATGCTGACGGGCATAGTGCTTGGCGACGATACCGGCCAGCAGGTCGCGCTGGGTCGGGATCACTTTGCTGTCTTTATTGGCATTTTCATTGAGCAGCGACGAGTTGGTTTGCTCTACCAGGCCGCGGATCTCCTGGTTAAGGCGACCCCGTTTCTCACGCTGGACGTCACGGTCGTGACGATACTCAATGTAGGCGCGCGCCAGCTGCTTGTACGGACCAGACATCAGCTGGTTTTCAACCGCGGTCTGGATCTCGCTGATATCCACCTGGCTGCGTTCATGCATCTGGCTGCTAACGACTTCTGCGACGGTGGCGCAGTAATCTGCGTCATCGACTCCCGCTGCTTTAGCTGCACGCAGAATGGCTTCTTTGATGCGCTCTGATTTAAACGGCACTTTACAGCCATCACGTTTCATCACATGCGGTGTCATGATCACTCCATTTTAAAAACAGGTTATCCACAGAGGTGGAGAAGTATTCACCGGGCGTATTCCTCGCCGCGGCAAAGACTTCCCGCGTGCCCAGCCCGTGTTATCCACAATTCCGGCCAGCGTAAGCGCCGTCTTGTTGTTGGAATAGTAGACGATAAATACAAGATGTTGGGTCGGCGTGCATTTTAAGTGCTACATATAGTGATTTGCATCAAACATGTTTGCGATTTTTTTGATGCAGGACAAAGTAAAAAGACGAGAGTACAAACGGCGGGCGCTGGGGCAATTGTAAAGACGCGAAGGAAAAATCTGATTAATTATTCAACAAAAACAGCAAAGTAAGCCGGACACGGCATCGTGCCCGGCGGAGGAATTACTGCTTTAGCCACCACACGGCTTCAAACGGACGAAGCATTGAGGTTTGAGGGGCGGGGTAGTTGCTTATCACCACCTGCGACTCGCCGCTGAGAGCGTCCGCTTGCCATTCCTGAGGCAAATGGCTCAGGTTCGCCACCACCATCAGCGTTTGCCCCTGCCACTGGCGGCGATAACACCACAGGGAAGGGTGGTCAGGCAGGAGATCCTCATAATCCCCCCACGTCAGTACCGGCAGGGTTTTGCGCAGGCGAATCAGCGACTGGTAGGTGTAGAACACCGAATCGGGGTCGTCCAGCGCCGCGCGGACATTCACGGTTTCGTAGTTGTCGCAAACGCCAATCCACGGCTCGGCCTCGGTAAAGCCCGCATTATGCGAGGCGTCCCACTGCATCGGCGTGCGGCCATTATCGCGTGACTTACTCGCCAGAATCGCCAGTAGTTCATCGGTATCGCGTCCGTTAGCCCGCTGTTCGGCGAACATGTTCAGACTTTCCACGTCGCGGTAGTCGGTGATACGGCTGAAATGCGGGTTGGTCATACCCAGCTCTTCACCCTGGTAGATATACGGCGTGCCCTGCATCCCGTGCAGCACCATGCCGAGCATTTTCGCCGCCGCCACGCGGTGTTCCCCTTCGTCACCAAAGCGCGACACGATGCGCGGCTGGTCATGGTTACACCAGAACAGCGCGTTCCAGGCTTTGTTGTGCATCCCCTGCTGCCAGTGGCGGAAAAGGGTTTTCAGCGCCACGAAGTCCGGCTTTGCCTTCGTCCATTTTTCGCCGCCGGGGTAGTCCACCTTGAGGTGGTGAAAGTTAAAGGTCATCGACAGCTCGCGGCCATCAAGAGACGCGTACTGCTGGCAGTTCTCCAGCGAGGTGGAGGACATCTCGCCCACCGTCATCAGGTTACGCGGGGTAAAGACGTCCCGGCTCATCTCCTGAAGATATTCGTGGATGCGCGGCCCGTCAGTGTAGAAGCGGCGACCGTCGCCGAGGGTATCGTCCGGGAAATCCTGATCTTTTGAAATCAGGTTAATCACGTCCAGACGCAAGCCGTCCACGCCGCGATCGGCCCAGAACTCGCACACTTTTTTCAGCTCGGCGCGCACCGCCGGGTTTTCCCAGTTGAGATCCGCCTGCTCCGGTGCGAACAGGTGCAGATAATACTGTTCGCTTTCGGCGTGCCAGCGCCAGGCGTTGCCGCCAAATTTGGAGCGCCAGTTGTTGGGAAGCGTATCCGGCGTACCGTCCCGCCAGATATAGAACTGGCGGTACGGACTCGCTTTATCCAGCGACTCGCGGAACCAGGCGTGCTGCGTGGACGTGTGGTTAAAGACCATATCCAGCACGATGCGGATACCGTGTTCATGCGCCCGGGCAACCAGTTCGTCAAAGTCGTCCAGCGTGCCGTAGGTCGGGTCAATGGCAGTGTAGTTCGCCACGTCGTAACCGTTATCCACCTGCGGCGAGATATAAAACGGCGTCAGCCAGATAGCGTCAATGCCGAGGGTTTTCAGGTAGTCCAGGCGCTGCGTTACGCCGCGTAGATCGCCCGTGCCGCTGCCGGTGGTATCCTGGAAACTCTTTGGGTAAATCTGATAGATGACGCCGTTCTGCCACCAGTGAGGAAGGGTATTCATAGTGCGTTCCTGCAAATGCGAAGGGGCGCAACTGCGCCCCGAAAGAGAGAATTAAACAATCTGCAACGTGCCCTGACGGAACTTACGCTGATAAACCACGGTAGTCAGCGCCATTGGGATGATAATCGCCACCGCCATCGCCAGCGCAAATACCTGCCAGAAAGCGGGTTGAATGGAGAGGATTCCCGGCAGGCCGCCGACGCCAATCCCGTTCGCCATCACGCCGTTCAGGCCGCACAGCAAGCCCGCCAGACCGGAGCCGATCATCGCGCAAAGCATCGGGAAGCGGTATTTGAGGTTGATACCGTACATCGCCGGTTCAGTGACGCCGAGGTAAGCGGAGATGGCAGCCGGAACGGAGATCTCACGCTCGTTGTGCTTACGGCTGACGATGATGATGCCGGTTACCGCTGAGGCCTGCGCAATGTTAGACAGGGCGATGATCGGCCAGACAGGCGTACCGCCGAGGCTCTGGATCATTTGCATATCGATCGCCAGCGTGGTCTGGTGCACGCCGGTGATCACCAGCGGAGCGTAGAGGAAGCCAAACAGCGCGGCACCGATTGGCGCGAAGCTGCCAGTCATCAGGTGACGGACCGCGAAGGCCACGCCGTCGCCAATCATGCGGCCAAACGGACCGATAAAGGCGTGCGCCAGGAACACCGCCAGGATCAGCGAGCAGACCGGGACCACCACCAGATACAGGTAATCCGGCACGATGCGCTTCAGGCGCGTCTCAATAAAGCCCAGCGCCAGACCCGCCAGCAATGCCGGGATTACCTGCGCCTGATAGCCCACTTTGGCGATGGTAAACAGGCCGAAGTTCCACACCTCTGGCGTTTGCTGACCAAGTAAGTAAGCGTTCATTAACTGCGGAGAGACCAGCGTCACGCCGAGCACGATACCGAGAATTGGCGTTCCGCCCATCTTGCGCACCGCGGACCAGCAGATCCCGACCGGCAGATAGAAGAAGATCGCTTCGCCAATCAGCCACAGGAAGTCATAGATACTTTGCAGCGCCGGGTACATCTGCGCCAGGGTTTTGCCGTCGCTCATTGGCACATCGCCGATGACGTTACGGAAGCCCAGAATTAAGCCCCCGCTGATCAGCGCTGGCAGCAGCGGGAAGAAGATCTCCGCAAAATGGGAAATCAGCTGCTCATGCCATTTCATATTCTGACGCGCGGCCTTCTTCGCCTGCTCTTTATCTGCGGAAGAGTGCCCGGTAGTCGCCAGCAGAGCCTGATAGTAATCGCCCACTTCGGTACCAATCACCACCTGGAACTGCCCGGCATTGGTGAAGCAGCCTTTAACCATGGAAAGCTCTTCAATGGCCTTCGGGTTGGCTTTGGCCGGATCGTTCAGCACGAAGCGCAGGCGGGTAATGCAATGGCTGACGGTGGCGATGTTGTCGCGTCCGCCGACCAGGACGATCAGCTGATCGATATCTGTTTGTTTGACTTTACTCATCATGAAACCTCATGACAGATGGTGATAGGGGTTATGACCTGTGCGCAAGCCTACTCCTTCAACGTGACGGCGAAAATGGGAACGTTCCCGAAATCGGGCGAAGATCACAATAATCCGCTGTGTGAGGGCACACTGGATTGCATTTCACTCGCAGTTTTTATGAATTTCTTCTCAAGAGTGTTTAAAAAATATCAGGTCAATATCTTAAAAATACAGGGAAGATCTTAAACATGATCTGGCCGGAACTTTACAGTCGGTTTCAGGCATAAGCTTGTCTTCATATACTGAAATAAACGTAGAGCAATAATGTACGGGAACAACGAGATCGTCAGTTATTTACAGGCCAATAAAATACTTGCGCTTAAACTCGACCATGCTGTTACTGCGGTCGGCCAGAACGTCAAAACACAGGTGAATATGATAGGGAAAGGCGCCACTCGGCTGTTGTATTACGCCTCATGTTTCACTGATGAATACAATGATGTTTGCCTGAGACAGAAGAGCGAAGACCTACGCTTCAGAGATGCCGTTTATAAATTAGTAAGCGGTGTGGATGTAGTCTATGAAATGCTTAGACTGTATTTTGAGGAAGTTTTCAAATACAAAAATCCTAAACAGTTAGAGTATATTAAACAGCGGCTAATGGCTGTAAATGTCCACATCGCTGCGGTTAGCCTTACCGGTGCCGGGTTTACATTAGCCGTTGCCGCCTGCGTTCGCCTTGGATTAAATATCAGCCTCGAATTAAGCGCCATTACCGGAAGATGGGCTTCCCGAGGTATTGCTTTTATTGGGCTGTATGGGGTAGTACAGCAAGCCGCCGATAGCGCGCATCGTCTGTACGTTGAATTTCCCGCCTGGTACTCGGCACTTTATGCTCAAGGGCTTGAAATGCTTTATTTTCTCATTGAGCCTGTGTTTCGCAGGACGGACGCGACACGTGCGCAATGGGCATCTGATGACGACATTGCGGATATCATCACCAGGTTGATCAGATAACAATGATGAATTACATCAAACGTTTTTTACGTTGGCAGGGGCGAATTATATTTTCGGTCTACGGCCCGGCCGCGTTAACAATCCTGTTTGCCCTGATACAGGCCCATTTCTTCCCCGGCAGTCCTGTCTGGCCAATTGGGCTTTTCTTCATTGTGGTCATGATTGTTTTTGGCTGCTATGTGAAATGGTAAAAGGCCAAACATTTCAATACAGATAACCACTAATAAGGTATTTCTATGTCTGCTCCCGCACATTTATGGCTTGAAGATGAGAATGGCTCGCCGATTGTCGGTTGTTGTGCAATGCCACTGCGTCTTGGATCTATTGAATTAAAATCCTTTTCCCATGGCGTAACTATTCCGGTTGACCCAAGCTGGGGAAAACTCACTGGTACACGCGTACATCGGCCTATAACAATAGTCAAAGAATTTGATCAGACAACGCCGCTTCTTTACCGGGCAGTTTGCGAAGGGCGAACCATGAAGAAGGCGACAATTAAAATGTACCGTATTCTTGAGTCTGGGATTGAGGCTGAGTATTTCAATATTATTCTGGAAAACGTCAAGTTCACAACGGTAGCGCCGTATCTCTCCCCCGGCAGTATGACCAGTACCCACCTGGAAACGCTGGAGCTGCGCTATGAGGCAATTACCTGGAAGTATACCGAAGGCAATATCCTGTACCGTGATTCATGGAACGATCGCTGTTGCGCATGAAAGCGAAAGGACTATGAGAGACGGGCAGGAATAACGATCTGACGCGGCTCAGCGCGCCCGTTGATCTGCTCTATCAGCTGCGCGGCAGCCTGCTGGCCAGACTCGGCGTAACCCGGATCAACGCTGATAATCTCCGGGTGTAAGAACTTCATCAGCGGCGTGCTTCCCACGCTCGCTAATTGCAGCTCCCCGATGCGCTGCTCCTGCAAATATTTGCTCGCACCCAATGCAAGGGTATCCGTGGCGCATACCAGGGCGGTGGTTTGTGGCGTCAGCACGCTGGCGACCTGTTCATATCCCTGTTTCATACCCAGACCAGGCAGCGCGGCCACGGCGGGAAGATTGTGTTTTTTACAAAACGCCAGGTACGCTTCGTGGCGACGCTTGCCGGTGGTGATGTCGGCATGCGGCACGCCGAGATAGCTAATATGCCGATGGCCCTGTTCATACAGGCGCTGCATCAGGATCACGATCGCCCCTTCGTCATCGTAACAGACAGAGGCAAACCCGCTTGCGTCGCGCGCCAGCAGCACCAGTGACGGCTGCCAGGGTTTAAGCACGTCCTCTTTTAGGCCGGTAAATCCGAACAGCACCACCCCATCAATATTACGGCGCTGAAGCATACCGAGATGCTCCTCCACCATTTGCGCGGAGAACTTGCTCTCCATCATGATCGGATCGTAGCCCTGCTCGTAGAACGCGGGCAGCATCGTCTGTACGGCGAGGTTTTCGGAGAGGGAATCCAGACGCGAGACGATAATGGCGACCACTTTATCGCTCTGCCCGCGCATGGCGCGCGCGGAGCGGGAAGGGGAAAAACCGTGCTGATTCATCACCGCCTCGACGCGCTCGCGTGTGCGCTCGCTGACACCGCTTTCGTTGTTCAGCACGCGTGAGACAGTCGATTTCCCCACGCCGCTTAAACGCGCGATGTCTTTAATCGTAAGGCGGTTCTGCATGCTGTATTCCCTGTAACAACGATAAAATAATCAATTGAGCCTAATGCTATCCTGCGAATTCGCTATGGGCAAAGTCTGGTTTACGTTCGGTTTATTTGCAGGGTGTTATAATACCGCCCGATTAGTCACAAACGGTATGGATAAATCTCTATACTGCGCGCCGATACCCAACTTTTTACTTACCGGAGGCCACATGGATCCCGATCCCACACCTCTCCTGACCCGGAGAAAACCTTCTTACCGGTAAGCCAGCTTTTTGCTGTCTCACCGGCGTGAGGCAGCAACGTTCATACGTTCCTGCTTGATAAATTAAGTGCCTGACAGGTACGGCTTTGCCACGCCTGCGGGAAAGACTGCGTCCGCCTTTGCGGATGCGGGGGAATGACTATGCTGAAAAATATCACCCGGCAGCTGCAAGCGCTGCTGAGCCGTCACCTGCCACATCGCCTGATTGCGCGCGATCCGCTGCCAAATGCCAACACCATGGCGGGAGCGGCAATCCCCGCTTCCCTGACCGAGCGCTGCCTGAACGTGGCGGCGATGGATGAAAACGAAGTCTGGCGCGCCTTTGGCGGCCACCCGGAAGGGCTGAACGCGCAAGAAGTGTCAAAAATCCGCGCGGAACATGGCGATAACCAGATCCCGGCGCAGAAACCCTCTCCCTGGTGGGTCCACCTGTGGCTCTGCTACCGCAATCCGTTCAACCTGCTGCTGACGGTGCTCGGTATTATCTCTTACGCCACTGAAGATCTGTTTGCCGCAGGCGTGATTGCGCTGATGGTAGGGATCTCCACGCTGCTGAACTTTATTCAGGAAGCGCGCTCCACCAAAGCGGCGGATGCGCTGAAAGCGATGGTCAGCAACACCGCCACCGTGTCGCGCGTGATTAACGACCTCGGCGAAAACGCCTGGATTGAGCTTCCCATTGACCAGCTGGTGCCGGGCGATCTGGTGAAGCTGGCGGCGGGGGACATGATCCCGGCGGATTTACGTATCATCCAGGCGCGGGATCTGTTTGTCGCGCAGGCGTCACTCACCGGTGAATCCCTGCCCGTAGAGAAGGTGGCGCGGACCCGCGATCCGCAGCAGATGAACCCGCTGGAGTGCGACACCCTGTGCTTTATGGGCACCACGGTGGTTAGTGGCACCGCGCAGGCGATTGTCACCGCCACCGGCGGCAATACCTGGTTTGGACAGCTTGCCGGACGCGTCAGCGAGCAGGAGAGCGAGCCGAATGCGTTTCAGAAAGGCATTGGCCGCGTCAGCATGCTGCTGATCCGCTTTATGATGGTCATGACGCCAATTGTCCTGCTGATCAACGGCTACACCAAAGGCGACTGGTGGGAAGCGGCGCTGTTCGCGCTCTCCGTGGCCGTTGGCTTAACGCCGGAAATGCTGCCGATGATTGTCACCTCCACGCTGGCGCGCGGGGCGGTCAAACTCTCTAAACAAAAGGTGATTGTTAAACACCTCGACGCCATCCAGAACTTTGGCGCGATGGACATTCTTTGCACCGATAAAACCGGCACCCTCACCCAGGACAAAATCGTGCTGGAGAACCACACCGATATCGCCGGAAAGACCAGCGAACGGGTGCTGTACAGCGCGTGGCTGAACAGCCACTACCAGACCGGGCTGAAAAACCTGCTCGACGTGGCGGTGCTGGAAGGTGTGGATGAAGAGTCTGCCCGCATGCTCTCCGGGCGCTGGCAGAAGGTGGACGAAATTCCGTTCGACTTCGAGCGCCGCCGCATGTCGGTGGTGGTCAGCGAGCAGCCGGACGTGCATCAGCTGATCTGCAAAGGGGCATTGCAGGAGATCCTGAATGTTTCCACGCAGGTGCGCCATAACGGCGAGATCGTGCCGCTGGATGAGACCATGCTGCGCCGCATCAAACGCGTCACCGATAACCTGAACCGCCAGGGGCTGCGCGTGGTGGCGGTAGCCAGCAAGTTCCTGCCCGCGCGGGAAGGGGACTACCAGCGTATCGATGAATCTGATTTGATCCTCGAGGGTTACATCGCATTCCTCGATCCGCCGAAAGAGACCACCGCACCTGCGCTGAAAGCGCTGAAAGCGAGCGGTATCACCGTCAAAATTCTCACCGGCGACAGCGAGCTGGTGGCGGCCAAAGTGTGCCACGAAGTCGGCCTGGACGCGGGCGACGTCGTCGTGGGGAGCGACATTGAGCTCCTGTCTGACGATGAGCTGGCCGACCTTGCCCAACGCACCACGCTGTTTGCCCGCCTGACGCCGATGCATAAAGAACGCATCGTCACTCTGCTGCGTCGCGAAGGGCATGTAGTGGGCTTTATGGGCGACGGCATCAACGATGCGCCAGCCCTGCGTGCGGCGGATATCGGTATCTCCGTAGACGGCGCGGTGGATATTGCCCGCGAAGCAGCGGATATCATTCTGCTGGAAAAGAGCCTGATGGTGCTGGAGGAGGGCGTCATCGAAGGGCGTCGCACCTTCGCCAATATGCTCAAATACATCAAAATGACCGCCAGCTCGAACTTCGGCAACGTCTTCAGCGTGCTGGTGGCGAGCGCGTTTCTGCCGTTTCTGCCGATGCTGCCGCTGCATCTGCTGATCCAGAACCTGATGTACGATGTCTCTCAGGTCGCCATCCCGTTTGATAACGTGGACGACGAGCAGATCCAGAAGCCGCAGCGCTGGAACCCCGCCGATCTGGGGCGCTTTATGCTGTTCTTTGGGCCGATCAGCTCTATCTTCGACATTCTGACTTTCTGCCTGATGTGGTTTGTGTTCCACGCCAACACCCCGGAACACCAGACGCTGTTCCAGTCCGGCTGGTTCGTGGTGGGGCTGCTGTCCCAGACGCTGATTGTGCACATGATCCGCACCCGCCGCATTCCGTTCATTCAGAGCCGTGCCGCGTGGCCGCTGATTGTGATGACGGGCATTGTGATGGCGCTCGGGATCGCGCTGCCGTTCTCGCCGCTGGCAAGCTACCTGCAACTTCAGGCGCTACCGCTGAGCTACTTCCCATGGCTGGTGGCGATCCTCGCGGGTTACATGGTGCTGACGCAGATGGTGAAGGGGTTCTATAGCCGTCGGTATGGGTGGCAGTAACGGCAAGCCCGGTGGCGCTGCGCTTACCGGGCCTACGATCCGAACGTAGGCCGGGTAAGGCGAAGCCGCCACCCGGCAGCTGGCTTTCCTCCCAAATTCAACAACCTGTGATCTCCGTCGGCGCATTCGCTTGACGACAATTTGAGCGCATGTTAACAGAATGTTTTGCCTGTATTTGGCCCGTCAGATAAGGAACATTCATGTTACGGTACAGTCTCTTAACCGCCGGGCTTATGCTCGGCGCCTCCGCCTTTGCCGCACCGGCAGGCGACCTTCCCTTAATGCCCTGGCCTGCGAAGGTTGAACGCCCGACCACTCAGGGCGCGCTGGAGCTTAACAATCAACTCACCGTGAGCGTAAGTGGCGACGATCTGGGGGATGCGGTCAACCGCCTGCGCCAGCGCATCGCCCTTCAAACCGGCTGGACGCTACAGCCGCAGGCCGAAAAACCTGACAAGCCGACCATCCGCATCGCCATCGCCAAAAAGGTGAAGCCGCAGCCGCTGCCGGACAGCGATGAGAGCTATAAACTCACGGTGGACGCCAACGGCGTAAATATCTCCGCCAATACCCGCTTCGGCGCGCTGCGCGCCATGGAAACCTTGCTTCAGCTGATGCAGAACGGCGCCGAAAACACCTCGATCCCGTGGGTGACCATTGAAGATTCGCCGCGCTTCCCGTGGCGCGGGCTGCTGCTCGATTCGGCGCGCCACTTCCTCCCGATTCCGGATATTAAACGCCAGATCGACGGCATGGCCGCGGCGAAGCTCAACGTGCTGCACTGGCATTTGACCGACGATCAGGGCTGGCGCTTCAGCTCAAAGCGCTACCCTAAGCTGACCCAGCTTGCCAGCGACGGGCTGTTCTACACCCCTGAGCAGATGCGCGAGATTGTGCGTTACGCTGCCGAACGCGGCATACGCGTGGTGCCGGAAATTGATATGCCGGGCCACGCGTCGGCGATTGCCGTCGCCTACCCGGAGCTGATGAGCGCGCCGGGGCCATACGCCATGGAGCGCCACTGGGGCGTGCTGAAGCCAGTGCTGGATCCCACCAAAGAGGCAACTTATACCTTTGCCGACGCGATGGTCAGCGAACTGGCGGCGATCTTCCCGGATCCATATCTGCATATTGGCGGCGATGAGGTTGACGACAGCCAGTGGAAAGCGAACGCTGCGATCCAGAGATTCTTGCGCGACAACAAACTGGCGGACAGCCACGCGTTGCAGGCGTATTTCAACCGCAAGCTGGAGACGATCCTTGAGAAGCACCACCGGCAGATGGTTGGCTGGGATGAGATCTACCATCCCGATCTGCCGAAAAGCATTCTGATCCAGTCCTGGCAGGGACAGGACGCGCTGGGGCAGGTGGCGCAGAACGGCTATAAGGGCATTCTCTCAACCGGTTTCTACCTCGATCAGCCGCAATCCACCGCCTACCACTACCGCAATGAAATTGTGCCGCAGGGGCTGAACGGCGTGGATGTGATAGCGGACACCGACAGCGTCCAGAGCTGGGCTTTCTCCATGCCGCGCCTGAAGGGCAAGCCGGTGGAAGGTAGCTTTACGCTGGTGAAAGGCGATGCTGGCTGGCGCGGATTTATTGATTTTGCCGGGAAATCGCGTCGGGCGGTGGATAACATTCAATGGCGGGACGACAATCAGGTAACGTTTACCGTTGATACCTGGATGGGTGAAACGCGTCCGGTCGTTTCTGTTGAGAACGATAAGCTCAGCGGCTATTTCCTGGTGGGTAACGCCCGCTACCCGATTAGCGGCACGCGTCTGGACGCGGTCCCAAAAGGCATACCGCCGGTGGTGCCGGACCCGGCGAACGAGGCCAATCTGCTCGGCGGTGAAGCCGCGCTGTGGGCGGAAAACGTGGTCGCGCCGGTGCTGGATATCCGTCTGTGGCCGCGCGCCTTTGCGGTGGCGGAGCGGCTATGGTCGGCGAAGGACGTCAACGACATCGACAACATGTATACCCGGCTCCAGGCGATGGACAGCTGGTCGACGGTGTCGGTTGGACTACAGCAGCATACCCAGCAGCAGGTGCAGTTCACGCGCCTCGCCAACAATGCGGATACCCTGCCGCTGCAAATTCTCGCCCAGGCGCTTGAACCGGCGCAGTATTACACCCGCCAGCATCTTAAGTTCCAGGCTGGAAACTATCATCAGTTTGAGCCGCTCAACCGGCTCGCTGATGCGCTAAACCCGGAAAGTGCGACCGGGCGTCAAATGAATAAATGGGCGGACCGTCTGGTGAGCGACGCGGAAGACACGGAAAGCGCCGACGCGCTGCGCCACGTCTTTAACCGCTGGCAGAACAACACCAGCGACGCGCTGGCGCTAAGCGAAAACAGCTATCAGTTGAAGGCCATTAAGCCGGTGATCCAGGAGGTGGATAAGCTGGCCGCGATTGGCCTGAGGCTGACGGATCTGGTGGCGCGCCAGGGCACGCTGGATGATAAAGAGATTGCGTCGATCCAGAGCGAACTGGATAACGCGGCGAAGGTTCAGGACGAGGTGGTGATTGCGGCGGTGTACCCGCTGGAAACGCTGCTGCGCGCGACGCGGAATCAGTAGTAAAGAACCCTCACCCCAGCCCTTTCCCAAAGGGAGAGGGTGTATAAATTCCCTCTCCCTTTGGGAGAGGGTTAGGGTGAGGGAATCAGATCACTCAGTCCTTCAACACCCATGCCTCTCTCCAGTGCGCGCCCACGCCTGGTTCAAACTGGTTTGCGGTTGGGCTGTACTGCACGCAGTAGCCGCTGAACGGGACAGGCCTGCATTCGTAGGTCTTACCGTCTTTCGGCTGTAGCACTACGGTGCCCGCTTTGTAGGACGCGACGTTATCCGGGAAGATAAAGTCATGCGGGCCGTTGCTGTCCGCCGCGTCGCTTTCCAGCATCAGATCCAGCACGTCCTGCGCGAACAGGGTGCCGTCTTTGTTGGTGGCGTAGTATTTCAGCATATGGTGACCCGCCGTGACGTCAGTCAGGGTCATGGTCACGTCCTGGCTGGCGTTATTCATCTCCTGCTTCAGATACCCCTTTTCCGCACCGCTGTGGTTCATCACGTGCGCTTCAACGTTCACGTCGCCTTTGGTGTTCACGTGGAAGGTGACGGACGCCTTGCCATTCTCGATTTTGCTGTAGTGCAGGTTAGATACCGCGATGGTTTCATTCACTTCCGCCTTCTGCTCTTCGTACGAAATCGCAACGGACTGGAGGGCGCTGCCGTCTTTGACGAAGACGCTGTTCGCGCCGTGAACCGGGCTAATTTCGCCCGCTTCATCCTTTACCCCGACACGCACATCGCTGTACGCGGCGTTGATCTTCTGCGCCAGATCGTAGGACCACTGGTTCGCATCCCCCTGGGCAACGGAGCCGATGGTCAGCTCGGTACGCAGGGCGGCAACTTCCCCGTTGGCGTCGAAGAAGCGTGCAATCACTTTATCGCCCGTGTTCAGGTTATTCCCGGCAATCTGTCCGCTCAGGGTTTTACTCCACTGGGATATCACCGCTGGGGTGTCGTCCGGCGTGACGTTGCCGCCGTTACCGAAATCAACGTCAATGGCCTGATAGAAACTGTTTGCGGTATCCGCAATTTCCCACACGCCATAAATAACCTGGTAGCCCGTACGTTCCGGGACATTACAGGTCATGGATTTTGTCATCGCCGGTGCCTGACCATTTCCGTTAATAGTACAGAACGGCGTTAATTCGAACTGGTCACGGGTCAGCGGTTTATTGGGGTCCCAGTTTTGTTTGGTAATGTAATAACGCCAGTTGGTGGTTTTATGCGGCGCGGTATGGTGCCAGACAAATTCATGCGGGCCTGCCGTCATGGGATTTTTGGTCCAGGCGTTCAGGCTCTGCTTATCAAGCTGGGAGTAGCTGGCAATACCGGCGCTGGCAAGCTGGCCGTCAGGCGGCATCGCACCCGTCGGGAAGCCGGAGGTCTTTTCTACGCTCTGCGGTTCATATTGTACAGAGCCACAGTCAATATTCTGGCCGAGCTTACACATATAAGCGCGGCTGGCAGGGGATTCTATATATCCGTGTGCAAGTGCGGAAGACGCAACCGTTAATGTGGTTACCGCCAGCGCAATTTTAGAGAGTTTCATTCATCATCCATTAATTAGAATAGAGCAAGGCAGCGTCAGTTTATTAATGGAGTGGCGGATGCGTCATTTCCCGGAGAGAGTAAAAATGGTCGAAATAAAAAAAGGCAGCCAGAGCTGCCTTCTCTTTCTTGAAATAAATTAGCGACGTACGGCAATCGCTTCAATTTCAATTTTCACGTCTTTTGGCAGACGCGCCACTTCCACACAGGAGCGCGCCGGGAAGGTGGCGTTGTGCTCGGTGAAGAACGCTTCGTAAGTGGCGTTAACGGTCGCAAAATCATTCAGATCTTTCACGAACACGGTGGTTTTGACGATATCGCCCACTTTCAGACCGGCAGATTCGACGATCGCCTGCACGTTTTCCAGCGACTGACGCGCCTGCGCCGCTACGTCGGCAGGTACTTCACCGGTTTTTGGGTTCACCGGGATCTGGCCAGAAGTGATGATCATGCTGCCCAGATCAACGCCCTGAACGTATGGGCCGATAGCCGCTGGTGCATTTTCCGTCGCGAGTACTTTGCTCATTTTTTCTCCAGAATTACAGCGTTAAGAATGTTCCCGGCCATTATAACAGCCGGGATTTCATTACCAACCTCAATTAGTTGGCCAGCACCACATAATGAGAAAACTCTTTTTCGCAGTATTTGCATTTGAGTGCGATGTCATTGGCGCGCTTTTTCACTGCAAAGCTGGAGGAAACCGGCTCAGCATGACTGATGCAGTTGCTGTTCGGGCAGACCAGCACGCTTTCGATGCGATCCGGCAGGCTTGGGCGGGATTTGCCCACCACGTCGTAATCCTCGATGCGGTTAACCGTGGCGTCCGGCGCGTACAGCGACAGCTGGTTAACCTGCTCGTCGGTCAGGAAAGTGTTCTCGATCTTGATCAGGTCTTTGCGGCCCATCTCGCCCGACGGCAGGTTCAGGCCGATGGTGATGCGCTGGTCGGTTTCGGTCAGTTTGAACAGCGTCAGCAGCTTAAAGCCCACCTGCGCAGGGATATGGTCAATCACGGTGCCACGCTTGATGGCTTCAACCTGGAGTTTGTTATCGTGTGTCATGGTCGTCTCCCCTTACAGAGCTAATTCGCGATTCAGAACCAGTGCCAGTAACGCCTGGCGAGCGAAGATGCCGTTCCCGGCCTGCTGGAAGTACCAGGCGTGCGGCGTTTTATCCACGTCTGTGGTGATCTCATCGATGCGCGGCAGCGGGTGCAGCACCTTCATGTTGTCGCGCGCGCCTTCGAGGTCGCCGGCGCGCAGCACGAACTGCGCCTTCACGTTGGCGTACTCGGATGGGTCAAGACGCTCTTTCTGCACGCGGGTCATGTAGAGAATATCCACGTTGCCCATCACCTCTTCGATGCTGGCGTGCAGGCTCCACGCGATGCCTTTTTCGTCCAGCATATCGAGAATGTACTGCGGCATCGCCAGCGCGTCCGGCGCGATGAAGAAGAAGCGGTTGCCGTTAAATTTCGCCAGCGCCTGGGTCAGGGAATGGACGGTTCGGCCATATTTCAGGTCCCCGACCATGGCGATGTTCAGGTTCTCAAGCGTGCCCTGCGTCTCCTGAATGGTGAACAGATCCAGCAGGGTCTGCGTTGGGTGCTGGTTGGCACCGTCACCGGCGTTCAGCACCGGAATGCCGCCGGAGAACTCGGTCGCCAGGCGCGCCGCGCCCTCCTGCGGGTGGCGCATCACAATCGCGTCGACGTAGGTACTGATAACCGAAATGGTATCCGCCAGGGTCTCGCCTTTTTTACCCAGCGACGTGTTGCTGCTGTCCGAGAAGCCCACCACGCTCGCGCCCAGGCGGTGCATGGAGGTTTCAAAGGAGAGGCGCGTGCGGGTCGAGGCTTCGAAGAAGCAGCTCGCAATCACCTTGTGCTTCAACAGCTCCGGTTGCGGATTGGCCTTCAGTTTTGCCGCGGTTTCCAGAACCAGTTCCAGCTCTTCGCGGCTGAGGTCGTTTATGGAAATGATGTGTTTTTGATAAAGCGGATTCATGTTTATCTCCTGACGCCGGGCAAAAAAAAGCCCCTCAAATGAGGGGCTCTGGGAATAGGTTTAGCAACGGGAAGAAAAACGGCAGGCCAGCGTCTGATTTCAGACGCGGTAAGACGTTGTGTCGTACACGCTTGACCATGCTTCCTCCCGGCAAATTGTCGGGCATTATACGCAGCTCGCTTTTGGGATCAAGCGATTTAATGCACGCTTTACTCAATGCAAACGGTTCTTTGTGAATATTAATGCGTTCTGAGTAAATAATTAATTTGCTTATGCACCAGCGCGGTGCGCTTCACTACGCGGGGCGCGACCCAGACAATACTGCTTCCGGCCACCACGCCTAAAATTTCCGGTAACTGGTGATAATCCAGAATACGCGCCACCGCGCGGCCATATCCGGCGACGGTATGGATAAGGATAAATTCGCTGTTGTGCTCCACGCTCACCACCATTTCAGAGACGGTACGCGCCGCATCGGGGGCCGGGCGCAGCTGGGGATTCAGCGAATAAATCTTTAGCCCTTTGGCATTGCGAATTTTTATGACACCAAGCAACTTGAGAAGACGTGAAACGGTGGACTGGCTGATGGTCTCAAAACCCCGCTCCTGTAAGTCGCGGCGGATCTCTTCCTGGGAGAGATAGCTCTTTTCCGCGATCAGACGCTGGCAGACCGTTAGCTGTAGTTGCTCTTTGGGAGAGTACTCTTCGTAATCCATCATAGTTCCCATATCAGTTCCCGAAATAACCGGTGGCACCGCACCGATCCGTAGGCCGGATAAGCGCAGCGCCATCCGGCAAATCACAACAAAGCGCCCAGGCTTAACGCCACCATAATCACCACCGTTAAAATCCCCAGCAGCGGCGCGACCCATTTCAGATAACGCACGTAGGGCACGCGGGCGATAGCCAGCCCGCCCATCACGACGGCAGAGGTGGGAGTGATCAGGTTAACGATGCCGGACGCCGACTGGTAAGCCGTAACCACCAGGTCGCGGTTGACGTTAGCGAAATCGGCAAGGGGCGCCATGATCGGCATCGTCAGAACGGCCAGGCCGGACGAAGAAGGCACAAGAAACGACAGCACCACTTCCAGCCAGTACATCACGTTGATGAACGCCACCGTCGACAATCCGGTGACCATTCCCTCGGCGCTGTGCAAAATGGTGTGGGTAATCATGCCCTTATCCATGATCACTACGATACCGCGCGCGATGCCGATAATCAGCGCGACGCCCAGCAAATCTCGCGCGCCGTTGATAAAGGTTGAGGTCAGCTCCTCTTCGCTCATGCGGGCGATCAGCCCGACGATAATCGCGCTGGCGAGGAACACCGCCGAGATCTCCGCCATCCACCAGCCCAGCACCGCCACGCCGTAGATCATCACCGCGAAGGCGAGGGCGAAGATCACCAGGATGAGTTTGCGCACCGGGGTAAACTCCAGCGACTGCTCGCCCTTGTTGCCGAGGAAGTGGGCGCGGTTCTCTTCCTGCTTATCCGCCACGATCGACAGCGACGGATCCTTGCGCACCTTACGGGCGTAACGCATTACCCACGCCACGCAGATGATCCAGCCGATCACCAGCAGCGCGATGCGCAACATGATGCCGTTGGTGAAGGGGATCCCGGCGGCGTTGGCGGCGATCACCGTGGCGAACGGGTTGATGGTGGAGCCGAGGGTGCCGATCCCCGCGCCGAGCAGCACGGTGGACGCAGCAACCACCGGATCGAACCGCGCCGCCAGCATCACCGGCACCAGTAAGGTATAGAAGGGCAGCGACTCTTCTGCCATGCCGTAAATCGTGCCGCCCGCGGCAAACAGCGCCATCAGGATCGGGATCATCCACTCTTCGCGGCCGCGCAGCCGGGTGGTGACGCGCTCGATCCCGGCGTCTATCGCCCCGGTTTTGGTAACGATCCCGAGGAATCCGCCGATGATCAGAATAAACAGCGCCACGTCGATGGCTCCGGCCTGGCCGGATTCCGGATCGTACAGCCCGGCAATCGGCGCCATCAGCACGGAGACCAGACCTTGCGGGTGCGCTGCCACGTGCGCGTAGGTGCCAGCAACCGGCACTTCTTTACCGAGCGCCTCGTTCATTGCCATATGGTACTGCCCGGCCGGAACAATCCACGTCAGCACGGCAACCACGGCAATCAGAAAAAAGAGAATGGTGTAAGCGGAGGGAAACTTGAACTTGCCCATGATGTTCTCCTGAACCCGGCGCACCCCGCGGCGCGCCGGGCGGTGATTAGTCGCCGAGTGTCGCCACCATGACCGCCTTAATGGTGTGCATGCGGTTCTCTGCTTCGTCGAAGACGATGGAGTTCGGTGATTCGAAGACCTCTTCCGTCACCTCCAGCCCCTTCAGCCCGTACGCCATCTCGATTTCGCGGCCCACCTTAGTGTGCTCGTTGTGGAATGCCGGCAGGCAGTGCATGAATTTGACGTTCGGGTTGCCGGTGGCCTTCATCACCTGCGCGTTTATCTGATACGGTTTCATCAGGCTGACGCGCTCGGCCCAGGCCTCCTTCGGCTCGCCCATGGAGACCCACACGTCGGTGTAGAGGAAATCGGTCCCCTGCACGCCTTCTTCCACGTCGTCGGTGAGGGTGATGCGCGCGCCCGTCTCTTTCGCAATGGCGCGGCACTGCTCAACCAGGCCTGCCTCCGGCCAGAAGGATTTCGGCGCCACGAGGCGGATATCCATCCCCATCTTGGCCGCACCGACCATCAGCGAGTTGCCCATGTTGTTGCGCGCGTCGCCGAGATAGGCAAAGCTCAGCTCCGGCAGGGTTTTGCCCGGGGGGTGCTCCAGCATAGTCATCAGATCGGCGAGAATTTGGGTCGGGTGGAACTCGTCGGTCAGGCCGTTCCACACCGGCACCCCCGCGTACTCGCCCAGCTCTTCAACGATGGCCTGGCCGTAGCCGCGATATTCGATGCCGTCATACATGCGGCCCAGCACGCGGGCGGTGTCTTTCATCGACTCTTTATGGCCAATCTGCGATCCGCTTGGGCCGAGATAGGTGACCTGCGCGCCCTGGTCGAACGCGCCCACTTCGAAGGCGCAGCGGGTGCGGGTGGAGGTTTTTTCAAAGATCAGGGCGATGTTTTTCCCGACCAGGGTTTGCTTCTCGCGCCCGGCTTTTTTGGCGGCCTTGAGCTCGATGGCGAGGTCAATCAGGTACTGGATCTCCGCCGGGGTGTAGTCCAGCAGTTTCAGGAAGTTGCGGTTTTTCAGGTTAATGGTCATGGGGAAATCCTTTTTAAATTGTTAGCTGTCTGATGCCCTCACCCCGGCCCTCTCCCACGGGGAGAGGGGGGCTTACATTCCCTCTCCCTCCGGGAGAGGGTTAGGGTGAGGGGAGGGGTTTAGTTACGAATCAACGTGCCTTTCTCGCCCGCCAGGATCTCCGCGCCGTCATTCAGCGCGCCGATCCCGGCAATGCCGCCGCAGGCCTCAACAAACTCGCGGCAGGCGGCTACTTTCGGCCCCATCGATCCGGCGTCGAACTGCATGCCTCTGAGCAGCTCCGGCGTCACCTGCGCCAGCGGACGTTGGGTTGGCTTGCCCCAGTCGAGGTACACCGCGTCGGCATCGGTGAGGATCAGCAGGGCGTCGGCCTCGATCTGGCGCGCCAGCAGGGCGGCGGAGAGGTCTTTGTCGATCACCGCCTCAATGCCGCGATAGCCGTTGGCGTTTTCCACCACCGGCACGCCGCCGCCGCCGTTGCAGATCACCAGATGGTCGCGCTGGATCAGCGCCGTGATGGCGTCGCTCTCGACAATGCGCTTCGGCTGCGGAGAGGGCACCACGCGGCGGAAGTAGCTGCCGTCGGCCTTAAACACCCAGCCTTTCTCCGCGGCCAGCGTTTTGGCCTGGGCTTCGCGGTACACCGGGCCGATGTACTTGGTCGGGTTACTGAAGGCCGGGTCGGCGGCGTCCACTTCCACCTGCGTGAGCAGGACGCTGACCTCGCGCTGGGGCAGATTGTTTTTCAGCGCCTGCTGGAGCATGTAGCCGATCATTCCCTGGCTTTCGGCGCCAAGAACGTCCAGCGGGTAGGGCGTGACTTTGTCGTAGGCGCTGTTTTGCAGCGCCAGCAGTCCGACCTGCGGGCCGTTGCCGTGCACCAGCACCACGCGCCACTGCGCCGTTAAGCCGGCGATGGTGCGGGCAGCCTGCTCGATGTTCTGGCGCTGGATCTCCGCTTCAAGCGGTTCGCCGCGCTTGAGCAGCGCGTTGCCGCCCAGGGCCACAACCAGAGTGGGTTTTCGTTCCATGATGGCTCCTTAAATTCCGTCGCGTTCCAGCGGGCAGCTCATGCAGCGCGCGCCGCCGCGGCCGCGTCCCAGCTCGTCGCCCGGGATCGGCAGCACGGTGATGCCCGCTTTGTCGTACTTCTCGTTGGTCCAGACGTTGCGCTCGTAGCCGATCACCACGCCCGGGCGGATGGTCAGGACGTTGTTAGCGTCGTTCCACTGCTCGCGTTCGGCTTCAAAGGCATCGCCGCCGGTGGTGATCAGACGTACCTGGTTAATGCCGAGCGCTTTCTCGATGGCGTGCAGCAGGTCGGTTTCCTGGGTGCGCAGCAGGCCGCCGCGGCCGTCCGGGGTGAGCGTCCAGCACTGGGCGTCTTTGCGCACCACTTCCGGGTAGACGGAGAAGGTATCCACGTCGATGTGGGTCATGACGGTGTCGAGGTGCATGCAGGAGCGGTGTTTTGGCAGCTCAACGGCAATCACGCGCTCGGCCTGGCGGTGTTTAAACAGGCTGTTAGCGAGGAACTCCACGCCCTGCGGGGTGGTGCGTTCGGACATGCCGATCAATACCGCCCCGCGACCAATGACTAATACGTCGCCGCCTTCTAAAGTGGCGTGGTCGTAATTAATATTCTCGTCGCCGAAATACTTAATAAACTCGCCGTCGGCAAATGCGGGATGCCAGCGATATATTGCCCGCAGGTTATTCGTTTCACGCTGGCGGGCGGGTTTCGCCATCGGATTAATGGAGACGCCGTTATATATCCAGCAGGAGGTATCGCGGGTAAATAAGTGGTTCGGCAGCGGCTTCATAATAAAATCATTCGCCGTGTGGGTATCGACCACCATATTTTTAATGGCCGCCGGAATTTCACCGTAGGTTAATCCGCCGCTTAACCTGCGCGCCAGTTCGCGGTGCGGCATATCCGCCAGCCAGCCGCGTACGTCGGCGGCGAAGGTTGGCCCCAGGCGATAGTCGGAGATTTGTGTTTCAAGAAGCCAGGCTTTTGCTTCCGAAATATCAAGCGTTTGCGTAAGAAGGTCGGTCAACAGGAGGACTTCCACACCCTGCTCGCGCAGCGTGTTTGCGAAGATGTCATGCTCTTCACCCGCCCGTTCAACCGAGAGCACGTCATCAAATAACAGCTCCTGACAGTTTGAGGGGGTTAACCGTTTCAGACTTAAATTAGGACGGTGCAGCATAACGCTACGCAATTGACCAATTTCAGAACCGACGTAATGCTTTTCCATAATTATTCCTTTAACTTTTTTCAGAATAAAAAGGGCATGCGCCATGTGAGGTGTTTAATTTCATGGCGGCTAAGCTCAATAGATTTCGTGAGTTATAGTAGGCGCTTAAATAATGGTTATTGTGACATTGCTCACGCGAAAACCGATATTGATGAGTTTGTTTTCAATTGCATGATTCGTATCAGATAATGATTAATTTCATATTATTACGGGATGAATAGCTAAGCAGGAACGGGTGGCAATATTTGAGTTTGTTATTATTTTGTAGAATTACACGTTTTGAAATATTTAGTTATATGGTTGATTTTAATAGATAAAATGTTGATTCGGGAATAGCTATGCAATAATGACAGTTAACTATTTTTCACTTAAGATAAATCAATAAATAATTATGGATTTTTAAAGGAAATAACCAAAGTGATAAAGTGTGATATGCCAACAGGTTTTGTGAGTTACGTTTTAAATTCAGTGAGTTAGACCCTATGTGCAAAGTGCATGAAATGAGGTTATGCATGACCACTGCATAAATGCCTGTGTGCAATTAACAGTGGATTAACACATTTCCCGATAAACATGCGCTGACGCAAATCTTGTCAAAAAAGGGCTGGTATGGAAGAAGCATTTCTCGTATAAAACATGAAAATGAAACAATGTTTTAATCTGAGGGTTGTATCATGATTATTGGCAATATTCATCATCTCCAGTCCTGGCTGCCAGAAGAGCTGCGTCAGGCCATTGAGCACGTTAAGGCCCACGTCACCGACGCGACGCCGACCGGCAAGCACGACATCAACGGCAACAGCCTGTTTTATCTGGTTTCGGAGGACATGACCCAGCCGTTCGCCGAGCGTCGTGCTGAATACCATGCACGCTATCTGGATATTCAGATTGTGCTGAAGGGTCAGGAAGGGATGACCTTCAGTACCCTGCCGCACGGTACGCCGGACACCGACTGGCTGGCGGACAAAGACATCGCGTTCCTGCCGGAAGGCGAGCAGGAGAAAACCGTGGTGCTGAGCGAAGGGGATTTTGTGGTGTTCTGGCCGGGCGAAGTGCATAAGCCGCTGTGCGCGGTGGGGGCACCTGCTAAGGTCAGGAAAGTGGTGGTGAAGATGCTTGTAGAGTAACCCCTCTCCCAAGGGGAGAGGGTGTAAAAGTCCCCTCTCCCTGTGGGAGAGGGTTAGGGTGAGGGCATCAGGCCGCACCTTCCAATTTGTGATCCAGCTTAAACTTCCCGCACTCCCTCTCCATCTCTCATTTACCTGCGCTTTTCCTGCGTCATAGTATGATCGTTAATTTAACGAACGCTGTTCTATAATGTAGAACAAAATGATTCAGCAAGGAGATCTCATGCCGCAGTCCGCGTTGTTCACGGGAATCATTCCCCCTGTCTCCACCATTTTTACTGCCGATGGCCAGCTCGATAAGCAGGGCACCGCCGCGCTGATCGACGATCTCATCAAAGCAGGCGTTGACGGCCTGTTCTTCCTGGGCAGCGGCGGCGAGTTCTCCCAGCTCGGCGCCGAAGAGCGTCAAACCATTGCCCAATTTGCGATCGATCATGTCGATCGTCGCGTACCGGTCCTGATCGGCACCGGCGGCACCAACGCCCGGGAAACCATTGCGCTCAGCCAGCACGCGCAGCAGGCGGGCGCGGACGGCATCGTGGTGATCAACCCCTATTACTGGAAAGTGTCAGAAGCGAACCTGATCCGCTATTTCGAGCAGGTGGCCGACAGCGTCACGCTGCCGGTGATGCTCTATAACTTCCCGGCGCTGACCGGGCAGGATCTGACCCCGGCGCTGGTCAAAACCCTGGCCGACTCGCGCAGCAACATCGTCGGCATCAAAGACACCATCGACTCCGTCGCCCACCTGCGCAGCATGATCCACACCGTTAAAGGCGCCCATCCGCACTTCACCGTGCTGTGCGGCTACGACGATCATCTGTTTAATACCCTGCTGCTCGGCGGCGACGGGGCGATTTCGGCCAGCGGCAACTTTGCCCCGCAGGTGTCGGTGAATCTTCTGAAAGCCTGGCGGGATAAAGACGTGGCGAAAGCGGCTGAGTATCATCAGACCCTGCTGCAAATCCCGCAGATGTATCAGCTGGATACGCCGTTTGTGAACGTTATTAAAGAGGCGATTGTGCTCTGCGGTCGTCCGATTTCCACGCACGTCCTGCCGCCAGCCTCGCCGCTGGACGAGCCGCGCAAGGCGCAGCTGAAAACCCTGTTACAACAGCTCAAGCTCTGCTGAGCCGGACGATAACGATGACCATTGAGAAAATTTTTACCCCACAGGACGATGCGTTTTATGCGGTGATCACCCACGCGGCGGGGCCGCAGGGCGCGCTGCCGCTGACCCCGCAGATGCTGATGGAATCCCCCAGCGGCAACCTGTTCGGCATGACGCAGAACGCCGGGATGGGCTGGGATGCCAACAAGCTGACCGGCAAAGAGGTGCTGATCATCGGCACCCAGGGCGGGATCCGCGCCGGAGACGGACGCCCGGTCGCGCTGGGCTACCACACCGGGCACTGGGAGATCGGCATGCAGATGCAGGCGGCGGCGAAGGAGATCACCCGCAACGGCGGGATCCCGTTCGCCGCCTTCGTCAGCGATCCGTGCGACGGGCGCTCTCAGGGCACGCACGGCATGTTCGACTCCCTGCCGTACCGCAACGACGCGGCGATCGTGTTTCGCCGCCTGATCCGCTCCCTGCCGACACGCCGGGCGGTGATTGGCGTGGCAACCTGCGATAAAGGGCTGCCCGCCACCATGATCGCGCTGGCCTCCATGCACGACCTGCCGACCATTCTGGTGCCGGGCGGGGCGACGCTGCCGCCGACCGTGGGGGAAGACGCGGGCAAAGTGCAGACCATCGGCGCGCGCTTCGCCAACCATGAACTCTCCTTGCAGGAGGCCGCCGAGCTGGGCTGTCGCGCCTGCGCGTCGCCGGGCGGCGGCTGCCAGTTCCTCGGCACGGCGGGCACCTCGCAGGTGGTGGCCGAAGCGCTGGGGCTGGCGCTGCCGCACTCCGCGCTGGCGCCGTCCGGGCAGGCGGTGTGGCTGGAGATCGCCCGCCAGTCGGCGCGGGCAGTGAGCGAGCTGGATAACCGTGGCATCACCACGCGCGATATCCTCACCGATAAAGCCATCGAAAACGCCATGGTGATCCACGCGGCGTTCGGCGGCTCGACGAATTTACTGCTGCACATCCCGGCCATCGCCCACGCGGCGGGCTGCACGATCCCGGATGTAGAGCACTGGACGCGCGTCAACCGCAGGGTGCCGCGCCTGGTCAGCGTGCTGCCCAACGGCCCGGACTATCACCCGACCGTGCGCGCCTTCCTCGCGGGCGGCGTGCCGGAGGTGATGCTCCACCTGCGCGATCTTGGCCTGCTGCATCTGGACGCCATGACCGTCACCGGCCAGACGGTGGGCGAGAACCTCGACTGGTGGCAGGCATCCGAGCGCCGTAAGCGCTTCCGCCAGTGCCTGCGCGAGCAGGACGGCGTGGAGCCGGATGACGTGATCCTGCCGCCGGAGAAAGCCAACGCGAAAGGGCTGACCTCGACGGTTTGCTTCCCGACGGGGAACATTGCGCCGGAAGGATCGGTGATCAAGGCCACGGCGATCGACCCGTCGGTTGTCGGTGAAGATGGCGTTTACCGCCACACCGGTCGGGCGCGGGTGTTTGTCTCGGAAGCGCAGGCGATCAAGGCCATCAAGCGGGAAGAGATTAAACAGGGCGATATCATGGTGGTGATCGGCGGCGGGCCGTCCGGCACCGGCATGGAAGAGACCTACCAGCTTACCTCCGCGCTGAAGCATATCTCGTGGGGCAAGACGGTGTCGTTAATCACCGATGCGCGCTTCTCGGGCGTGTCGACGGGCGCCTGCTTCGGCCACGTGTCGCCAGAGGCGCTGGCGGGCGGGCCGATTGGCAAGCTGCGCGATAACGACATCATCGAGATTGCCGTCGACCGGCTGACCCTCACGGGCAGCGTGAACTTCATCGGCACCGCGGACAATCCGCTGACGCCGGAGGAGGGCGCGCGCGAGCTGGCAATGCGGCAGACGCACCCGGACCTGCACGCCCACGACTTTTTGCCGGACGACACCCGGCTGTGGGCGGCATTGCAGTCCGTGAGCGGCGGCACCTGGAAAGGCTGTATTTATGACACCGATAAAATTATCGAGGTAATTAACGCCGGTAAAAAAGCGCTCGGCATTTAATTATTTCATTAGATAAAACCGTCTGCGGGAAATATTCCGCGGGCGGCTTTTTATATCTGTAATTTATTAATTTAAACAATAAGTTGCGATATATCGGTGGCGTCACAAAAGCAAAATAACGTAATTCAGAAATAAGATATGACCATTGCTGGTTAATTGAACAGCTCATTACACTCCATTAACACGATGTTGTAATTCAGCACACTACATAAGGGTGTAATTCTGATGACGCAATTAACCATGAAAGACAAAATTGGCTACGGGCTGGGTGACACCGCCTGCGGCTTCGTCTGGCAGGCTACCATGTTCCTGCTGGCCTACTTCTATACCGACGTCTTCGGCCTGTCGGCGGGCATTATGGGGACGCTGTTTTTAATCTCCCGCGTGCTCGATGCCGTGACCGACCCGCTGATGGGGCTGCTGGTGGACCGCACCCGCACGCGTCACGGCCAGTTCCGCCCGTTCCTGCTGTGGGGCGCCATCCCGTTTGGCATCGTCTGCGTGCTGACCTTCTACACGCCGGACTTCTCCGCGCAGGGCAAAATCATCTACGCCTGCGTGACCTACATTCTCCTGACCCTGGTCTACACCTTCGTTAACGTGCCGTACTGCGCCATGCCGGGCGTCATTACCGCCGACCCGAAAGAGCGTCACGCCCTGCAGTCGTGGCGTTTCTTCCTGGCGGCGGCGGGATCGCTCGCCATCAGCGGCATCGCGCTGCCGCTGGTGAGCATCATCGGCAAGGGGGATGAGCAGGTGGGCTATTTCGGCGCCATGTGCGTGCTGGGCCTGACCGGCGTGGTGCTGCTCTACGTCTGCTTCTTCACCACCAAAGAGCGTTACACCTTTGAGGTGCAGCCGGGCTCGTCGGTGGCGAAAGACCTTAAGCTGCTGCTGGGCAACGGACAATGGCGGATCATGTGCGCGTTCAAGATGATGGCGACCTGCTCCAACGTGGTGCGCGGCGGGGCGACGCTCTACTTCGTGAAATACGTGATGGATCACCCGGAGATGGCGACGCAGTTTTTACTCTACGGCAGCCTCGCCACCATGTTCGGCTCGCTCTGCTCGTCTCGTCTGCTGGGCCGCTTCGACCGCGTCACCGCCTTTAAGTGGATCATCGTCGCTTACTCTCTGATTAGCCTGCTGATCTTCTTCACGCCGGCGGAGCATATTGCCCTGATTTTCGCCCTCAACATCCTGTTCCTGTTCGTCTTTAACACCACCACGCCGCTACAGTGGCTGATGGCCTCTGACGTGGTGGATTACGAGGAGAGCCGCAGCGGGCGCCGCCTCGACGGGCTGGTGTTCTCCACCTATCTGTTCAGCCTGAAGATTGGCCTGGCAATTGGCGGGGCGGTGGTGGGCTGGATCCTGGCGTACGTGAACTACTCCGCCAGCAGCAGCGTGCAGCCGGTCGAGGTGCTGACCACCATCAAAATTCTGTTCTGCGTGGTGCCGGTGGTGCTCTACGCGGGCATGTTCATCATGCTGTCGTTCTACAAGCTCACCGACGCCCGCGTGGAGGCCATCAGCCAGCAGCTGATCAAGCACCGCGCGGCGCAGGGCGAGGCCATTCCCGACGCCGTGACAGCCGCATCCCATTAACCGGAGGCAATATGGAAATCACTAACCCAATCCTGACCGGCTTCAACCCGGACCCGTCCCTGTGCCGTCAGGGCGAGGACTACTACATCGCCACTTCGACCTTCGAGTGGTTCCCCGGCGTGCGCATCTACCACTCCCGTGACCTGAAAAACTGGTCGCTGGTCAGCACCCCGCTGGACCGCGTGTCGATGCTGGACATGAAGGGCAACCCGGACTCCGGCGGCATCTGGGCGCCGTGCCTGAGCTACGCTGACGGCAAATTCTGGCTGCTCTATACCGACGTGAAGATTGTCGACTCGCCGTGGAAAAATGGCCGCAACTTCCTCGTCACTGCGCCGTCCATCGAAGGACCGTGGAGCGAGCCGATCCCGATGGGCAACGGCGGGTTTGACCCGTCCCTGTTCCACGACGACGATGGCCGCAAGTACTACCTCTACCGTCCGTGGGGGCCGCGCCACCACAGCAACCCGCACAACACCATCGTGATGCAGGCGTTTGACCCGCAGACTGGCACGCTCTCGCCCGAGCGTAAAACCCTGTTTACCGGCACGCCGCTCTGCTACACCGAGGGCGCGCACCTGTATCGCCACGCGGGCTGGTACTACCTGATGGTTGCCGAGGGCGGCACCAGCTACGAGCACGCCGTCGTGGTGCTGCGTTCAAAAACCATCGACGGGCCGTACGAGCTGCACCCGGACGTGACGATGATGACCAGCTGGCACCTGCCGGAGAATCCGCTGCAGAAGAGCGGCCACGGCTCGCTGCTGCAGACCCACACGGGGGAGTGGTACATGGCCTACCTCACCAGCCGCCCGCTGCGTCTGCCCGGCGTGCCGCTGCTGGCCTCCGGCGGGCGCGGCTACTGCCCGCTGGGGCGCGAGACCGGCATCGCCCGCATTGAGTGGCGCGACGGCTGGCCGTACGTGGAAGGCGGCAAGCACGCGCAGCTGACCGTGAAAGGCCCGCAGGTGGCCGAGCAGCCCGCAGCCGCTCAGGGTAACTGGCGGGATGATTTCGACGGCAGTACGCTTGACCCGCAGCTACAGACCCTGCGCATTCCGTTCGACGACACCCTCGGCTCGCTCACCGCGCGCCCGGGCTACTTACGGCTCTACGGCAACGACTCGCTCAACTCGACCTTTACCCAGTCGACCGTGGCGCGCCGCTGGCAGCACTTTGCCTTCCGGGCGGAGATGCGGATGCAGTTCTCGCCGGTCCACTTCCAGCAGAGCGCGGGGCTGACCTGCTACTACAACAGCAAAAACTGGAGCTACTGCTTTGTGGATTTCGAGGAGGGGCAGGGGAGGACCATCAAGGTGATCCAGCTCGACCACAACGTACCGTCGTGGCCGCTGCACGAGCAGCCCATTCCCGTGCCGGAGAGTGCGGAGAGCGTCTGGCTGCGCGTGGACGTGGATACGCTGGTCTACCGCTACAGCTACTCGTTTGACGGCGAGACGTGGCACGCCGTGCCGGTAGCGTATGAGGCGTGGAAGCTGTCGGATGACTATATCGGCGGGCGCGGCTTCTTCACCGGTGCGTTTGTGGGGCTGCACTGCGAGGACATCAGCGGCGACGGCTGCCACGCGGACTTCGACTACTTCACCTACGAGCCGGTTTAACGGCTCAGGCCGGGTAGCCCAGCGCGCGTGAGAGCTGGAGCCCGGCCTGCTGAAGCTGCTCGCGGAAATCAGCCAGCTCTGCGTCGTCCACGCGGGAGGTCAGCGTCGACAGGCTCAGGGCGGCAATCACGCGGGATTCATGGTTCCACACCGGCACCGCCACGCAGCGCACGCCCTGCTCGTTCTCTTCGCTATCCAGGGCATAGCCCTGCTCGCGGGTCTGCGCCAGAGCGGCCATTAATGCTTCGCGAGAGGCGAGGGTGGAAGGGGTGTAGGTGGTGTAGTGATAGCCCTCCAGCAGGGCGTTCAGCTCGGTCTCGCCCAGCCAGGCAATCAACACCTTGCCGATGGCGGTGGCGTGAACCGGCAGGCGGCGGCCAATGCGCGAATAGGCGATGGCGGCCAGCTTGCCTTCAATCTTCTCGATATAAACCCCTTCACGCCCGTCCAGTATCCCCAGATGGGTGGTCTGCCCGGTACGCTGGGACAGCTCCGTCAGCCAGCCTTTCGCCTTCTGACGAATATCGATGGAGCCCACAACAAAATGGCCGCGCTCGACCAGCTTCATGCCGAGGCGATATTTGCCGTTCTCCGGGTTCTGATCGATATAGCCATGAAGCTGCAGGGTTTTCAGCAGCGAGTGGAGAGTACTTTTGCTCAGCCCCATCAGTTTGCTGATGTCGGTGATCTTAAGCTCGGTGGCCTGCTCGTTGAACAGGTCGAGGATCTGCAACGCACGTTCAACAGACTGAATAATCGGCATAATGCTGGTATGTCCACGCTGGAATTAAGGCGAAAACGTACCTTTTTCGGGGTGAAAAATCAATGAAATGGAGCTGGTCTGATCCGCCCGGCGGCGCTACGCTTGCACGGGCCTACGGGTTGTGTAGGCCGGGTAAGCGCAGCGCCACCCGGCAAAAAGAGCGCGCAGTATCAATATCATTGCCGGTACGTCGTTTGGCTCAGTTCGGTATAGTCAGGTTTCTTGAAAATTCAACAGCAGAAACTGACTGTACCTTCCATAAGTTGTCTTCTTTAACCATGCAGTCTATGACTATGTGGTCCTGCTTTTTACCGAATGCAATGTATACGTTGACACAGACTGGATCGGTATCCCCGGCTATGGCTGTTACATTCTGCGGCCAGTCATCGCCGATGTATTGCGCTTTTAAAAATATATCGGCCTCGTAAAACTCTTCGTCTGCATAGCGAGGATCCTGCGCGTGACGGAGTTTTTTCATTGTTGATGCTGTGACATATTTATCTATTTCGTTTCCATCAGTAATGGGAAATACGTCTTTGTTGATTTGATTTACGTACCAGCTGTTAAATTTTACAGCACGCTCAATTGGATCAGAAAGGCCAGCCGTTGCAGAGAAAGAAAATATTAAGAGAAGCGGTAAGATATTTTTCATATCAATAATGCCTGTAAAGGGTGATTTTTGGCTGTATCTTCCGATATGTCTGGCAGGGATAAAGGCTGTTCTATAATTTTCAATCCTCCGGCGCTGATAGCCGCGGCTACGGCGCGGATGCAGTACCCGGTACTTTTATGATGTGCGTGGCTGCGGGTATATGACACAGCTTCATGCTTATTCCATGACATAATTAATCCTTATTAACGAAATGCAGCAATAAGGAAATATTACGCCGATAATATACGGTGTTTTGTAATTGATAATGACCTGATATTAACCATTATCTACTCAGTAAATAATGGTTAATAAAAATATAAATATCTATTATGGTTAATGCCTGTCTGAGAAAGCGTCAGTAAAATGAATTTTTCTGCCCGACGATAACGCTGTTGTCGTTTTTAGTGTTTTCTCCCTCTCCCCGTGGGAGAGGGCCGGGGTGAGGGCACCAGCGCGCAGAGGACCCAATCACTCCCCAAGCGTCGCCACCATCACCGCCTTAATCGTATGCATCCGGTTTTCAGCCTGGTCGAACACGATGCTCGCCGCTGACTCAAACACCTCGTCCGTCACTTCCATCCCGCCGTGCAGGTCGAACTCTTTCGCCATCTGCTTGCCGAGCGTGGTCTGGTCGTCATGGAACGCCGGCAGACAGTGCAGGAACTTCACGTCCGGGTTGCCGGTGAGCGCCATCATCTGCGCGTTCACCTGATACCCGCGCAGCAGCGCAATCCGCTCCGCCCACTTCTCTTTGGCTTCGCCCATCGACACCCACACGTCGGTATAGATAAAGTCCGCGCCCTTCACGCCCGCCGCCACGTCTTCCGTCAGGGTGATTTTCCCGCCGTGCTTCTCCGCCAGCGCGCTGCACTCCGCCACCAGGCTCTCTTCCGGCCAGCAGGCCTTCGGGGCCACCAGGCGCAGATCCAGCCCGGTCAGCGCCGCCGCTTCCAGCATCGAGTTGCCCATGTTGTTGCGCGCATCGCCCGCGTAGACCAGCGTCATCTCGTTGAACGCCTTGCCAGGCAGGTGCTCCTGCATGGTCAGCAGGTCCGCCAGCAACTGCGTCGGGTGGAACTCGTTGGTCAGCCCGTTCCACACCGGCACGCCCGCATACTGCGCCAGCGTCTCGACGACTTCCTGGCCGTGGCCGCGATACTGAATGCCGTCGTACATCCGCCCGAGCACGCGCGCGGTGTCCTTAATTGATTCTTTATGCCCAATCTGGCTGCCGCTCGGCCCTAAATAGGTAACGTGTGCGCCCTGGTCAAATGCGGCAACTTCGAAAGAGCAACGGGTACGGGTCGAGTCTTTTTCGAAGATGAGCGCGATGTTTTTACCGGTAAGCTTCTGTACTTCCTTGCCATTTTTTTTATCGGCCTTGAGCTGTGCGGCAAGGGTCAGCAGAGAAGTGAACTGTGCAGGGGTAAAGTCGAGCAGTTTCAGAAAGTGTTTTTTGTACAGATCAGACATTTTATCCTCACATGGCGAACGCCACTTGTTGAATTAAAATTCACTTTATATGTGTAATTATTCATTTGCAACCCCGTTTCACAAATCTTTCCAACAAAGGTGGAGGCAAACCCGTCCGTGTGTGAAAATAGAAGTATCTGCCGCACTTTAAAGAGGATTGAGCCATGGCAAACCCGGAATTACTGGAAGAGCAACGCGAAGAGACGCGTCTGATTATTGAAGAGCTGCTGGAAGACGGTAGCGATCCGGACGCGTTGTACACCATCGAGCACCATTTCTCTGCGGATGATTTCGACGCGCTGGAAAAAATGGCCGTGGAAGCCTTCAAGCTGGGCTACGAAGTGACCGAGCCGGAAGAGCTGGAAGTGGAAGAGGGCGACACCGTCATCTGCTGCGACATCCTGAGCGAAGGCGCGCTGAAGGCGGAGCTGATCGACGCGCAGGTCGAACAGCTGATGAACCTGGCCGAGAAGTTTGATGTGGAATACGACGGCTGGGGAACCTACTTCGAAGATCCGAACGGCGAAGAAGGCGACGACGAAGATTACGTCGACGAAGACGACGACGGCGTGCGTCACTAAGCGTTTCAGGCGGTGGCGCACGCCACCGCTTTTTCAAGGCAGAACCATGGATTACCCGCAGATACTCGCCCCTGTACTTAACTTCCTCCAGTGCCCGACCCCGCAAGCATGGATTGATAAAGCCCGCGACCCGGCGAACCTGCCGCTGCTGCTCACCGACCACATGGTGTGCGAGCTCAAGGCCGCCCAGACCGCGCTGCTGCTGGTGCGTAAATACGTCGCCGACGAAAGCGGTGCCGACGCGCTGCTCGACTGGCTCAAACCCTATGAACTGTTCACCTTTCGCGACGGCCCGGAGCCGGACTTCATCGCCCTGCACAGGCGGATTGGCAAAAGCGTGATGCCCAAAACCGACGACCCGTGGGGCCAGGCGCTCATCGACAGCATGGTGCTGCTGATTAAAGAGGAGCTGCACCACTTCTGGCAGGTGCGCGAGGCGATGCTGGCCCGCGACATTCCGTACGTCAAAATCACCGCCAGCCGCTACGCCAAAGGGATGCTGAAGGACGTGCGCACCCACGAACCGCTGACGCTGATCGACAAGCTCATCTGCGGCGCCTACATCGAAGCCCGCTCCTGCGAACGCTTCGCCGCGCTGGCTCCGTTCCTCGACGACGACCTGCAGAAGTTCTATCTCTCGCTGCTGCGCTCGGAAGCGCGCCATTATCAGGACTACCTGACGCTGGCCCAGCAGGTGAGCGACGACGATATCTCACCGCGCATAAAGCTTTTTGGCGAAATTGAAGCCACACTTATCTCGACACCGGACAACGAGTTTCGCTTCCACAGCGGCGTGCCGGTGTAAACCGGCATAACTCAAGGATAAGGATGCGAGATGAATAAAACGTGGACCCGTATTGTGATTGTCGTCATTGCGGCTGCCGCCGTGGCGTTCTGGGTGTTTTTCGACAGGCAGCGCGCCCCGGAACGGCAGATGGATAACGCCCTTAACGCGATGCCCGCCTGGCAGGTGATTAAGGAGCAGGAGCCCGCGCTGCATCAGCGTATCCTTGACCAGATGGCCGCCCTGCAAAAAGCGGGCGAGCCGGAGCAGCAGATTATCGACACCATCCAGCCGCAGATCCTGCATCTGCAGATGTCGCGCCTGCAAAACGCCCCGGACGCCAACGTGGTGAACTACATGACCATCAACATGGAGCAGACCGCCGCCATCCAGAAGGTGAGCGACGACGCCTGCTTCCGCTTCCTCTACCCGATGGTGAAGGGCGGCATCAACCCGATGCGCATGCTGGATAAAGACCTGATGGCGCGGCGCATGCAGGCCGACGCCGACATGATGCGCGCGGCCTACGGCAAAAACCGCCACACCGTGACCCCGGCCGAGCGCGAGGCGGCCGTCGAGGATGTGCGGCCGATTATGAAGCAACTTGCCGATAAGTACGGCGAGGACATCCAGCTGCTGCAGATGCCGGAGAAGGCGGCGGGCAAAGAGAAGCTCTCCTGCGATATGGTGCAGGAGATGTGGGCGAAGGTGCTTGCGCTGCCGGAGCAGAAGGCGGCGAGGGTGATTCGGCTGGCGGTGTCTGAGCTGGACTGACGGTAGCGCTGGTTTTTTGGGCACTTAGCGCGGGTTTCGCGCGTCGTCGCTTGCATGGCGGCGCGCGACAGGTATAATCCACAACGTTTCCGCATCCCCTTCAGTGCCGAAGTGGCGAAATCGGTAGACGCAGTTGATTCAAAATCAACCGTAGAAATACGTGCCGGTTCGAGTCCGGCCTTCGGCACCAAAAGATGCAAATCAAAGTCGCTTAAGGGCGGCTTTTTTTGTGTCTGAAATCCAGTTACTACAAGCTTTACCGTTTCTTTGTCTTTGAAAAACTTACAATTTTGTTCTAGGGGTAGATGAATCCAGTTGCGTAGGCTGCTTATATCCTTAAAGCTGTTCTTTTGAAGATGAATCAATCGATTTGAGAGTTCTTCCTAAATGCATGTTGGTTGAGAAGAATTAGTCTGATTGCCCTTATCATAAATCTTCAGAGTGTTTGGTAAACAAAACAAGAATCGATGACCTGCTCCCCGTTGATTAGTACACCCCGATGTTAGTAATGTCTTCATAAGCCACATGAGGACATCCCCATGAAGAAGCGTTTTTCCGACGAACAGATCATCAG
>NZ_JBMKHN010000012.1:0-144022 GCF_049238425.1 Enterobacter cloacae complex sp. IR5401
ACTTGCCGTGCACTGGATCAATGGGCCTTTGAGCATGGTGTTGAGTTGCGCTTAATCCAGCCGGGCAAGCCAACGCAGAACGGATTTATTGAGAGCTTTAACGGACGTTTTATAGATTGCCCTGAGGGCACCTGGCCGATAACTTCACCTGATTTTTTTGCAGAATTCATTGGGTGAAAAATATGCAAATTGGCTATGTAAGGGTGTCAACAAATGACCAAAATACGGATCTTCAGCGACAAGCGCTCGAACGCGCAGGATGTGAGCAGATTTTCGAAGAAAAAATGAGCGGAACAGTGGCAAACCGGCCAGCACTCAAAAAACTTCTCAAGGCACTGAATGAGGGGGATACGCTGGTGGTTTGGAAGCTGGATCGCCTTGGGCGCAGCATGCGTAATCTGGTTCTGCTGGTGGACGAGCTCCGGCAGCGCGGTATCCACTTTAAGAGCCTCACTGACAGTATCGATACCTCCAGCCCGATGGGGCGCTTCATCTTTCATATCATGTCAGCCCTGGCGGAAATGGAGAGGGAGTTGATAGTGGAACGCACTCGGGCGGGTTTGGCGGTTGCGAGGGAAAAGGGGCGGATCGGCGGCAGGCGACCGAAGTTAACTGCTGAACAATGGGCGCAGGCCGGGCGGCTCATTTCAAATGGTGTTGAAAGAAAGCAGGTAGCAATAATTTATGACGTGGCAGTTTGCACGCTATATAAAAAATTTCCTGTATCTAAGCTGATTTAAGTCTTTCTACATGCCTCAGTCTTGTGACTTTCAAGAATTATGATGAGAGAGTATTACAGCAGATCAAATCGGAGAAAGCATACGAGAATATAACCGCAACATGACTTCTGATTATATGCCCCATTTACTGCTAGTTTTTGCTACTCTATGAGAGGCAATGCCTGTCATCTTAAGTGGATCTAAGTTAATGGAATGAATAATTATGAGTGAAAATGATACAATCCCAAAGCAGTCCAAAAGCCAGATTAACAAAGCGGTATTCTTTACATCTGCTTTGTTAATTTTCCTTCTTGTCGCCTTTGCCGCTGTATTTCCGGATATCGCCGACAAAAATTTTAAACTTCTACAGCAACAAATCTTCACGAATGCCAGCTGGTTCTACATCCTTGCGGTGGCCCTCATTTTACTGAGCGTCACCTTCCTGGGACTCTCACGCTACGGTGATATTAAGCTGGGCCCGGACCATGCGCAGCCTGATTTCAGCTATCACTCCTGGTTTGCGATGCTTTTTTCGGCAGGGATGGGGATCGGCCTGATGTTCTTTGGCGTTGCCGAACCTGTGATGCATTATCTTTCGCCTCCCGTCGGTACCCCAGAGACCGTTGCGGCAGCAAAGGAAGCCATGCGCCTGACGTTCTTCCACTGGGGTCTGCACGCATGGGCAATTTATGCCATCGTGGCGCTGATTCTGGCCTTTTTCAGTTACCGTCACGGTCTGCCTTTAACGCTGCGTTCTGCACTCTATCCCATTATCGGCGATCGCATTTACGGGCCTATAGGCCATGCGGTTGATATCTTCGCCGTGATAGGCACTGTCTTTGGCGTTGCGACATCGCTGGGTTACGGTGTATTGCAGGTGAATGCCGGTTTGAACCATCTTTTCGGCGTGCCCATCAATGAAACGGTACAGGTCATTCTGATCGTGGTCATCACGGGGTTAGCGACGATTTCGGTGGTGTCCGGCCTGGACAAGGGAATACGCATTCTTTCTGAGATCAACCTGGGCCTGGCGGTGCTGCTGCTGGCGCTGGTCCTGTGTCTGGGACCAACCGTGCTTCTGCTGAAGTCATTTGTAGAAAATACGGGCGGTTATCTTTCGGAACTGGTGAGTAAAACGTTCAACCTTTACGCGTATGAACCTAAGTCGAGCAACTGGCTGGGGGGCTGGACATTATTGTACTGGGGATGGTGGCTTTCATGGTCGCCGTTTGTGGGCATGTTCATCGCAAGGGTCTCTCGCGGTCGAACCATTCGAGAGTTTGTTACCGGCGTGCTGTTTGTTCCCGCTGGCTTTACACTCATGTGGATGACGGTGTTTGGTAACAGCGCAATCTATCTCATTATGAACCAGGGGGCGACTGACCTCGCCAATACCGTTCAGCAGGATGTCGCGCTGGCCCTGTTTAATTTCCTGGAGCATTTCCCATTCTCTTCCGTGCTGTCATTCATTGCAATGGCGATGGTCATCGTCTTCTTCGTAACGTCTGCTGACTCGGGGGCAATGGTTGTGGATACGCTGGCATCAGGTGGGGTGGCAAACACCCCTGTCTGGCAGCGTATCTTCTGGGCATCGCTCATGGGCATTGTAGCAATTGCACTTCTGATTGCGGGTGGGCTAAGCGCGCTGCAAACGGTGACAATAGCGAGTGCATTACCCTTCTCAGTGATCTTACTGGTATCCATATACGGACTGTTAAAAGCCCTGAGACGGGATTTGACGAAGCGTGAAAGCCTGAGCATGGCAACTATTGCGCCGACCGCTGCACGTAACCCCATTCCCTGGCAGAGAAGGTTGCGTAATATCGCTTATCTGCCTAAGCGTTCTCTTGTGAAACGCTTTATGGACGACGTTATCCAACCCGCCATGACGCTGGTTCAGGAAGAACTCAACAAGCAGGGAACGATTAGCCACATCAATGACGCTGCCGACGATCGTATTCGCCTTGAAGTCGATCTGGGTAACGAACTGAACTATATTTATGAAGTGAGGCTTCGCGGGTATAACTCGCCAACCTTCGCCCTGGCTGCGATGGATAATGATGAGCAGCAGGCTGAGCAACATCGATATTATCGCGCAGAAGTTTATCTCAAAGAAGGCGGTCAAAATTATGATGTGATGGGATGGAACCAGGAACAGTTGATTAATGACATACTCGACCAGTACGAAAAACATCTGCACTTCCTGCACCTGGTTCGTTAATATCCATATGCCACCCTGAGGGGTGGCATTTTATTTCTATCAGCCACTATACGAGGGAATGCAATATGATCTCACGCTGGCAATGGATTCTGAAGCAGATATTTAAAAAACTATGGTTCAGGGCAGGGTTATTCGCAATTGTAGCAATAATGACGGCCCTATTATCTATTCTTTTTAAATCAATGATCCCTGAGTCGGTATCAGTGAAGGTTGGCGCAGAAGCAGTGGATAACATTCTGAACATACTGGCATCGAGTATGTTAGCTGTTACCACATTTTCTCTGAGTATCATGGTCACAGCGTACGGATCAGCTACTACTAATGTAACGCCAAGAGCAACGCGTTTAGTTGTTGAAGACGTAACCACACAAAATGTACTGGCCACTTTCATCGGTTCCTTTCTCTTCAGTCTGGTTGGGATCATTGCCCTTAATATGGGAGCCTACGGAGAAAGGGGGAGAGTCATTTTATTCGTTGTCACACTGGTAGTGATTGCCTTAATCCTCATCACATTGCTTCGCTGGATACAGCATTTGACCTCTCTGGGAAGGGTTGGTGAGACGACAGCAAAGGTGGAACAGGCAGCAATCGAAACATTTGTTGAAAGAGCTAAAAGTCCATATCTGGGCGGATATCCATGGCTTGAGAACAATGAACAACCAAACGGAACGGTTGCAGTTTATCCGGAGATAATTGGCTATGTTGAGTATATTGATATGCTGAAACTCAGCAGGTTGCTAACTGAGGATCCTCGACATGTATATCTTGTAGCACAGCCAGGAAGCTTCATACACCCCTCGATGCCAGTTTTGTATCTGAGTAAGGGGCAAGGGCCATTAATCAGTAAAGATCTGCTTGATACAATCATCGTCTCAGATGTACGTTCATTTTCTCAGGATCCCCGATTCTGTCTTAGCGTTATGGCTGAAATAGCCTGCAGGGCCCTTTCACCGGCAGTGAACGATCCTGGCACCGCAATCGATGTCATTGGCAGAGGTGTACGAATACTATCCGCTTATGTGCAGAATAAATCTGATGAAACTGAAGTGACATATCCTTCAATACATGTTGCGCCACTTCAGAACAGGGAGCTACTGGAAGACTTTTTCTTACCTATTGCCCGTGATGGTGCCGGTATGAGTGAGATCCAAAGGAGAGTGCTTAAAGGGCTTTCAATGTTAGGAAGTAGTTGGCCACACGAGTTTGAAGATGCCGCACATATTTTGGCACGTGAAATTTTAGAGTATGTAAATCGTGCAGCTCACACCGATTCCGATAAGGCTCGGATTCAATTAGTCTATGAACGTTTATTTTCCAACATACAATCAAAAACTATCAATGTTAAAACTGGCAAGAAGAACTAATGGGTTTGGGATGCGTTTCATAATTGAGGATTGCCAAAAAAAGGTTATCAAAACCCAAACTTCATCGAAATTAATCAATGGGTTAGGTAAAGGTTTAAAATGCTTGACTAGCACTCCAGTTATGATGGATTCCTCTAAAAATCAATTAATTACTTTCGCCTTGTTGAAATACTGCTGCGTCATATGGAATGGTTCGAAGCCGCAGACCTGATCGTTAAGGGTATGGAAGGCGCGATTAACGCGAAAACCGTCACCTATGACTTTGAACGTCTGATGGAAGGCGCTAAACTGCTGAAATGCTCAGAGTTTGGCGACGCGATTATCGCGAACATGTAATCCACTCGCTGGGTTAAATGACAACGGGAGCCTGAGGGTTCCCGTTTTTTATGCACACAAGACGGAAACAACGCTATGACCCATGATATCCCGCTCAAGTATTATGATATCGTCGACGAGTATGCGACTGAAACGGCGAAACCGGTAGAAGAGGCAGAGCGTACGCCGCTGGCACACTATTTCCAGCTGCTGCTCACTCGCTTATACAACAATGAGGAAATCAGTGAAGAGGCGCAGCGGGAGATGGCTGTCCAGGCGGAGATAGACGAATCGCGCATTGACGATATTGCGAACTTCCTGAATCAGTGGGGCAATGAATAACGCATCATCGCGCTGAGTCTGCCAGCAGCCTGGCGAGGTCGTGCCGGGTTAGCGACTTTGAAAAGTACCAGCCTTGTACGAGGGCATCGGGGTATCTCTGCGCGATGAACTGAAATTGTGTTTCGCTTTCAACCCCTTCAAAAACCAGGGTTTTGTTCAGTTTAGCGAGCGCGTCGCTGAAGATCACCAGGATATCCTGTTTATAGTGCTCGCTGATGCCGTCCACTAACGACTTATCTACCTTGATTTCGTCATATTTGAGATTTGTGAGCCTGGCAAGATTAGAGTTTTGCACGCCAAAATCGTCTATTGAAATTTTGACGCCTGCCGATTTAAGCTCCTCACAAAACTCTTCAAGGATGGCCGAGGTGGAAACACCATTCTCGGATAACTCAACTTTGATTAACGATAAAGGAATCGCGTTCTCTGAGCATGCATGACGTAATACCGACAGGAATTTGCCGTCTTCAATTTCCGTCCGGCCAACGTTCAGTGAAATCATTAACTGATGTTCAGCGGCCAGCGCGGCAATTTCCGCCAGGGATTTCTTTATCATGTTCTGATAATAAACGTTATACAGGCCAATTTTTTTAATTAACGGGATAAACAGCTCAGGAGAAACCTCTTTGTGATTGTTATCCTGCCATCTTGATAACACTTCAACCCCAACGATTTTCTTATCAGCAACCCGAATAACAGGCTGAAAATGAACGCTGATGGTATTCGCTTTTACCGCTTTGACCAGCGTTCGTTCCAGAGAACGTCGGTCTTCATAAAGTCGAAGAGAAAACAGCGTCAGGGATACCCAGATAAAGTATAAAAACAAGCACAGAAGCACCATCACTACGTGGGAGAGCGAAGCCAGTCCGGCATCATGGTGTGTGACGGTAACGCACAAATCCCAGCGTGTACTGCACTCTGTCACAGCCAGCGTAAATAACAGAGACTGTAAGCGGCTGAAGTTTTCTGATGGCGGCGTAACGGTGAAAAAGGTGCGGCCGAAATCTTTAGTGGAAGAACGAAGCGAATAGTTGGCGGTAACGGGGGCAAATTTATCGTAGGCTGAACGGGAGGTGAAAATAATAAGGTGGTTATAAATTGTCGCATTACCGATAAAGAAATCTTTCTGCGAAAACTGCGCCAGACTGAATCCGTTCTGGGTTTTATGCAGCTCAGGGGGAAGGGCGATGGGATTTGCCAGCTTGCCCCAAAACGCGGTGCAGGTGATTTTCCCCTTTTCAATAAACCCCACATCGGCGAAATAGAGACTACGCATCTTTAATTTTCGGTAGACGTTCAGACTGGCGCTATCGCATCCCTGCACGGTGGTATTTTTAAGCGTACTGGCGATATTTTGTGTTAACTCTTCGGAATAGCTTAAGAGCGTGTGGGAGATCTCCCTCTGCCGGTTCTTTTGCTGCTCAACGATAATGGCGTTAACCGCATACAGCGACAGGACGACCATTAGGGTTGAGATGATAGCAACGGCAATGGCCTTCTTCATTTTCCTGCTGTCCCGCCACGTCCTGAGGTGCAGGGATCTTATCACAGGTCATAAAAGCTACAAGTATGAGAGTTGAGCCGGCACGGAATCGGAAGGAAATCCACCCTGCCAGGCTCCTTTCAACTCAGAACCACTCAAACCGTGTTGAGAGCAGTAACAGTAGCGTACTGGCAGAAACAAGATTAAGGCAGATGACGAACTTGCTCGATACGTTCATGTTATCAACGCTTTTTGGTTATTCAGAAGCCACAGAGAATAGCGTTTCACCTCCACAGAAAAAACGCCAGATTTTGGTGGGTTGAGGCAAAAAAAAAGCCCACTAAAAAGTGGGCAAGAAATACTGGAAGCAATGTGAGCAATGTCGTACTGAATACCTGAGTTATTTGCTCAACTATTCAGTAATGAGAAAGATAATCTTTCTCAGTAGAAGATGCAACCCCAGGATGAGTGTGGATCGACATTTTTTACTGCTCATATTTTACTCAAACGAGCCGTGTGATTCTTATCACAAATTTCCTTTCTCAGATCCTGTGCTATCCTTTTCTGTGTCGTTGATTTAATGACAAAAACCATACAGAGAGGAAAGCTATGGGAATTTTATCCTGGATTATCTTTGGGCTGATTGCGGGGATCCTGGCGAAGTGGATTATGCCGGGCAAAGATGGCGGCGGTTTCATCGTCACGATCATTCTGGGGATTGTGGGTGCAGTCGTCGGCGGCTGGATCAGTACCCTGTTCGGCTTTGGCAGAGTTGATGGCTTCAACTTCGGCAGCTTTGTCGTCGCGGTGATTGGCGCGCTGGTTGTTCTGTTTATCTACAGAAAAATCAAAAGCTAAATCTGACCTGTGTTAAAAAAGGCTGCCTGACGGCGGCCTTTTTACTTTGGGCGTTACCACCAGCCTAACTGCGTACCGGCGACGGCCACGATGGCGACAATCAGCATGATGATGGTCGTTTTTCTCATTTATGCCCCCGGCGCGGCGTAACCGCCAAGGAAAAACCAGCCTAAAAACACCACCGCTGTGATAAAAATAACCACCGGAAAGAGGATCCCTATTCTCATGCCATCACCTGTTTGAGTTTGTATAAGGCCGTAGAGTGTACGGTTTTAATCTAACGCGACAAAGCCTGTTTTGCTTTTTCCTTTTTTATCCTGATACATCGCGAGGTCCGCGGTGCGCAGGGCGCTATCTTCATCCGTGCTGTGAGGATCAACAATAACGACGCCAAGGCTTGCACCGGGATAAAGAATGGTGGCATTGCCTAACCCGTATTCGCCCGCAATAAGACCATTGAGGCGGGTTTTGATTGCGTTGATCTCTGTACTGGCGTCGCCATCATCGCTGTGACTCAGGCTGGCAACCAGAAATTCATCGCCGCCGAGCCGGCCAATAATCTCATCCTGCGTTTGCTCGTGAGTCAGTCGCTTGCCGACCTGTACGAGGAAGCGATCGCCCGCCTCATGCCCGTACTGGTCATTGATTCGCTTGAAATCATCGAGGTCAATAAAGGCAATCATGACGTTGCGGCTAAGATGGCGCGCCAGTGAGAACAGGGTGGTAAGGTTTTCAAAAATGGCGCGACGATTCGGCAGGCCGGTAAGGGCGTCGGTGTAAGAGTGGGCAATGAGCGCCGCATTTGCTTCGCGAAGCTGAAGCACAAGCGACTCTTTCTGAATGTACTGACCAATTAACCCGGCAAAGAGCCTGATCACCTGCTCGCCACGCTCGCTGAACTGTTTCTGTGCGGTGCTGGCAGCGCAAAGCGTGCCGTACAGAGAACCGTCAGCCAGGTGAACCGGCACGCTCATATAGGTTGTAATACCCAGTGCTTTTGCCGCTTCACACTCCGGCCAGCGGTCGGGCACCTCGTTACTGAACAAAGTGTCGCTATCCATGGCGCGCTTACAGAGCGTTTCGTCCCAGGGCACGCTGAACCCTTCCGGGATTTGCATTTGCTTGCTGTTACGGGCATATAAAATGTGCTGCAAACGCGCGTTAATATCGATTTTGGTCAGGTAGGTTGATTCCATATCCGTCACAATTTCCAGCATTTCCAGTAGCTGACGCACCAGACTGTCGAGAGATTGTTCAGTGGAGAGGGTTTCTGAAACACGGGCAAGAATGATATCTGACATGAGGCAGGTTGACTCCCATGCAGAAGACCTCTGTATCTGCATGTTATGCTGAAAATTTAGACTCCGGTCATAGTAAAACATGAACAGGATTAATTTTATAGATTCTTCTAAAAGCGGATGAGGGAGATGCTAAAAAAAAGCCCCGATGTTGAGATCGGGGCAAAACATCTTGATTACGGAATGATGTTCTCTGGTCAGTGTGAGAACAGGTATCACTATAAGGGGGAATCGTGCAGGTTTAATGGAGAAATCATGGAGAAAATGGCGATGACCCGTTACTCTGACGTTTTTACACCCTGAAGGATCATGATAATGAAATATCTTCTCCTGGCGCTTGTTGTACCGCTGGCCGCCTGCTCAACAAAGACCACCCCTTCTGATGCGCCTCAACCGCCGCACGCTATTGGTATGGCAAACCCGGCGTCAGTGTACTGTCTGGAGAAAGGGGGAGAGCAAATCCCTGTTCAAAGCCCGCAGGGTGTACGTACCGAGTGCAAATTACCAGGCGGGGAAGTGATCGATGAATGGGATCTCTACCGCCGCGATCACCCGCAACCAACCAGATGACAAGGGCAATAAAACTGCGATACACTTCTCTTTAGGATTATTCTTAGCCAGTTTCTGGCAGTACGTTTGCGAGAAGAAGTATGTTTCAGTTAAAACCGGGCAGCATGGCGATGATCGTGGGTGCGCGTACGGCGGCAGGCCGTCGAAATATCGGTAAATCCGTGGAGCTGTTTGGCCTTTGTCAGCCGGGCCAGCGTTTTGTAAACCCGGTTAACGGCGTCATGACGCAATTACCTGATACATCAGCACGTGCGCTGTGGCTGGTCACCGGTGATGTTTACGCCTTTGATAACCAGCACGGTTTTGCATTTGTTCGCCCGGAACATTTGATGCCGCTTACTCCCGACGAGATGCCACACAACGTGGATGAGCTGGCGATCGGTTAATCACAGTTTACGTAGCCAGTCCGCCAGTACCCGCGCGTGATTCTGCTCCCTGTTTTTCGCCCCGTAGAGTAGCGTCACGGTCTGCTGTCGGGCGAGGGCCGCCAGGCGTTTGCCTTCATCCTGATGCTGCGCCAGCTCTTTACGATAGGCTTCACTGAACGCAGTGAAATCTATCGTTTCACTGTGAAAAGCTTTTCGCAGTTCGCTGGACGGCGTTAGCGATTTACACCACTCATCACAGGCGAGGTCGGTCTTTTTTATTCCTCGCGGCCAGAGTCTGTCTACCAGCACCCGGTAACCATCGTCTGACGTTGCCTGTTCATATACGCGCTTACATTGAATCATCCGTTTTCCTCCTGCCGTGCGACGTTCGGCAAGAACACTATAGCACCCGGCTTTTATCCACCCAATTTAAGGTATTGTGATAATTGCAAAAGATCGGTAGTCTGAGGCTCCTTATGTTATCTGAAAATCCTCCGGCATAAGGAATCTCTCATGGAACTCTCCCCGGTTAAAACGACGCTGCGCATTGCGCTGGTTGGTGATTTCAATCCTGATGTTATTGCGCACCAGGCGATCCCGCTGGCGATTGACGACGCCGCTGCGGTTCTGGATCTCACCGCTGATTATGACTGGCTCGCCACGCCTGAGCTGACCAGCCCCGAAGACCTCGTCGGGTATGATGCCATCTGGCTGGTACCGGCAAGCCCGTATAAAAACACCGAGGCGGCGTTTATTGCGGCGCGTTACGCGCGTGAGAATAGCATCCCCTTTCTCGGCACCTGCGGCGGGTTCCAGCATGCGCTGATTGAGTATGCGCGTAATGTACTGGGCTGGCACGATGCAGGCCATGCCGAAACCGATACCGAGGGAAGGATGGTGATTGCGCCGCTGACCTGCTCGCTGGTAGAAAAAACCGACGCGATAGAGCTGCGGAATAACACGCTGATTGCCAAAGCGTATGGCAAGCCGGAAATTCAGGAGGGGTATCACTGCAATTACGGTGTCTCGTCTGAGTTTGCCAGCCAGCTTGAGCGGGGCGACATGCGCGTAACGGGCTGGGACGAGCAGGGCGAGATCCGCGCGGCAGAGCTGATAACCCATCCTTTCTTTGTCATCACCCTGTTCCAGCATGAGCGGGCTGCGCTTCAAGGGCGACCTGTCGTGCTGGTACAGGCCATGCTGCGGGCGGCGCAGGGATAAAAAAAGCAGACCGTCAGGTCTGCCTTGAATGTCAGCGGGGTGTGATCTCCCGGTCACGCCCGGCCAGCATGCCGCACAGGGCCATCACTACCGCAGCCAGCGCACAGGCCAGCAGCGGAATGCGCCAGTCTCCGGCGGTATCGTGAATTTTCCCCATCAGCGGTGGGCCACAGGCCGCCAGAAGATAGCCAATCGACTGTGCCATGCCGGAGAGCGCGGCGGCCTGATGTGCCGAGCTGGCCCGCAGTCCGATAAACGTCAGGCCGAGGATCATGGTGGCGCCGGATCCAAAGCCAAACACCAGCGTCCAGACGACGGCCAGCCCCGGCGCGAACCAGAACCCGGCCGCACTGACAGCGCACATCAGAGCGACAAGCCCGGCTATGCCACGCTGATCGTTAAGACGGTGCAGGATCAGCGGAATGGCGAGACCGGGAACAGCGGTTGCCAGCTGGAGAAGCCCGTGCATGGAGCCAGCCTGCGTTTCGCTGTAGCCGTGGCTAAGCAAAATCGCGGGTAACCAGCCGATAATGACATAGTAAATCAGCGAGTTAATGCCCAGAAAAAGCGTCACCTGCCAGGCGAGTGCCGAGCGCCAGATAGCCCGGTTGTGCAACGCGCCCGCGCCGGTCAGGGTGGCGGCCGGCCTCTGGCGCCATTGCGGTAACCACAGCAGCAGCGCCACCAGCGGGAAGAACATCAGCATCAACAGCGCTCCGTGCCAGCCACCACTCCCCAGCGACAGCGGGACGATCAGCGCCGACCCTGCGGCAGCGGCGGCCCCCATCGTCAGCGAATACGCCCCCGTGAGTTTTGCGACCTGGCCCGGAAAATCACGTTTGATTAAGCCAGGTAACAGGACATTGCCCAGCGCAATCCCACAGCCCACGATCGCCGTACCGATAAACAGCAGCGCGGCCGACGGCAGCGAACGTACGCCAATCCCGATGCAAATCAGCAGCAGAGCGATAAAAAGGCTGCGCTCCATGCCCAGGCGCCGGGCGACGCCTGCGGCAAGGGGAGAGATAAAGGCGAAGGCAAGCAGGGGCAGCGTTGTGAGCAGGCCGGTTTGCGCCGTGCTTAAGCCATAGTCCTGTCGGATGGTGTCGAGCAGGGGGGCGACACCGGTAAATGTGACGCGCAGCGTCGTGGCGATCATCAGGATGCCTGCAACCAGCAGTGCACCCTGTTTCCCGGAAGGTTGAATAGCAGTAGTCATTATTGTCTCTTACGTTCAGGCGAGCGCATACCATACCGATTTAAGTTGTGGTTGAAATCAGGCTAAAATGACAGTTTATCGCTAATATCGGACAACTTTATGTACGGACTGGGGCTCGACGGCTACGATCCCGATAGCCAGCACGACGCGGCGGTGGCCTTTCGCATCCGCGTGGTGGCACAGGAACAATTTATTCCGCTGCATCAGCACCGCAAAGGGCAGCTGATTATGGCGCTGGGTGGAGCGATCACCTGTGAAGTGGAGAGCGCGATGCTGATGGTGCCGCCCCAGTATGCGGTGTGGATCCCAGGACAAACGCCGCACAGCAACAAGGCGACGCCCGGCGCGCAGCTCTGCCTGCTGTTTATTGAACCCGGTGCGCTCGAATTGCCGACGCGTACCTGTACGCTGAAAATATCGCCCCTGGTGCGGGAGCTGGTGCTGGCGCTTGCGGACAGGTCACGGGAAGAGTTGCCTCTTCCCGCTACCGGAAGGCTGGTAGACGTCCTGTTTGATGAACTGCCCCTGCAACCGCAGGAGCATCTACAGCTGCCGGTATCTCCGCATCCAAAAATTCGCCTGATGAGTGAGACCATGGCAAACGAACCTGCCGCCTGGCAGACGCTGGCGCAGTGGGCAAGCCACTTTGCCATGAGCGAACGCAATCTGGCGCGGCTGGTGGTGAAAGAGACCGGCTTAAGCTTTCGCCGCTGGCGGCACCAGCTCCAGCTGATTGTCGCATTGCAGTTTTTGATCGGCGGGAAGTCGGTCCAGCAGGCGGCGCAGGCGCTGGGGTATGACTCCACCACCGCCTTCATCACCATGTTTAAGAAAGGACTGGGACAGACGCCGGCCCGCTATATCGCCAGCCTGACTACGACTTCCCGATAAACAGCGAAACCAGACCGGCAGCAATCAGTGGGCCAACCGGCACGCCACGAAACAGCGCCACGCCTAACACGGTGCCCACCAGCAGCCCGGCCACCAGCGAAGGCTGGCTGCTCATCAGCGTCACGCCGCGACCGCCAAGCCACGAGACAAAAACGCCCACCGCAATCGCCACCAACGATTTCCAGTTTACAAAAGAGTGCAGCAGCGTTGAGGCCGGTAGCGTTCCGCTGGCAATCGGGGCCATCACGCCGATGGTCAAAATAATGATCCCGATGGTAAGCCCCTGTTTTTCTATCCACGGGAAGAAGGTGTTCAACGGTGTGACGCGAACGATGATCAGGACCAGAATGGAAATCGCGACGGTGGTGTTGTGGCTGACAAAACCCAGTGCAGCCAGGGCCAGAAGTATGAGCAGTGTAGGGTCGAACATGACGGGATCCTTGCCAAAAATAGTAAGCCTGCTTACTTTACGCGCAAACGCGTCGGCAGGCAGGCTTTACTGAAAAAATTGTCTATTTTTGGGCACTTGCCTGACGTCAGTCCACCAGCTGCTGGATAAGCGGACTCCCTTCGCGGATAAACACCGGGATGGTTTCCAGCGCCGCAGGCACCCGGATATGCTCCCCACCGGCGTAGCGCTCACCGTTGAGAGCGACCCAGCTATTGCCCGTCGGCAGCCAGACATCGCGCTCACGCTGGCCGGCCTGCATAACCGGTGCCACCAGAAGATCTTCGCCAAACAGATACTGATCTTCACACGCCCAGCTCTGCTTGTCCTGCGGATAGTGCCAGAACAGCGGACGCATGAGCGGGTCTCCGTGCAGATGAGCCTGCTGGTACAACGCGTCAATATACGGGCGCAGGGTTTCGCGCACGGTAAGCCAGTGCTGCATGATGGCGTAATTCTCTTCTCCGTAACTCCACAGCTCATTAGGCGAACCGCTGTTACACTGAGGAATGCCGTCACGGTAGCGCTCCGGAGGCTGAATCTGCGGTTCGCGATAGCCGTGCATGCGCAGAACCGGTGTAAACACCGCCCACTGGAACCAACGGATCAGTAATTCGTGGAACGCCGGGTCGTTAACGTTCCCTCCCTGGAAGCCGCCGATATCGGTCGTCCACCATGGGATCCCCGCCAGCCCCATATTCAGTCCCGCGGCGAGTTGATTGCGAAAAGCATGGAATGAGGAGTGGACATCACCCGACCATGCCAGCACGCCGAATCGCTGGCTGCCTGCCCAGGCGCAGCGTACAAGGTTAACAATGTCGGTTTCACCGTTTGCCTGGAGCCCATCGTAAAAGCCCTGCGCAAAATCACGCGGGTAGCGATTGCCCACTTCCAGTACCGGACCGGCGTGGTAGCGATAGTTGTCAAAATCATAGGCGCGGTATTCCGGTTCCGCTTCGTCCAGCCAGAACAGCTTAATGCCCATGTCGTAGTAATTTTTCTTCACCGTATCCCAGACGAATTTCCGCGCCTCAGGATGGGTCGAATCAAAGAAGGTGGTATTGCCCATAAAGTCGAGGTTGACCTGCACGCCACGTTCACTGCTGACCAGCCAGCCTTTGGCTTTCATCAGCGGATAGAGAGGGCTGCGCGCCTCTACCGTTGGCCACACCGACACCATCAGCGCAATACCCATTTCGCGCAGCTCGTCGACCATCCCTTCAGGGTCGGGCCAGTCTACGGGGTCGAAGCACCAGGTGCCCTGATTCGGCCAGTGGAAAAAGTCGATGACCATCACCGACAGCGGCAGATTACGGCGGCGATACTCCCGCGCAACCTCCAGCACCTCCTGCTGGGTGCGGTAGCGTAATTTGCACTGCCACAGCCCGCTGATAAACGCCGGGGCGGCGGGCGGAGTTCCGGTGGCTTTTACATACTGGCGGGTGATATCCGCCACCGTATCAGCGGCGGTGATCCAGTAGTCCATTTCTCCCGTCACGCGGGCGCGCCATTCCGTCTGATTTTTTGCAAAGCTGGCTTCACCAATCGCCGGATTGTTCCACAGCAGGCCATAGCCAAGGCTGGACTGCATAAAGGGCACGCTGGCCTGGGAGTTGCGCTGCGCCAGTTCCAGCGTACAGCCTTTCAGATCCAGCCACGGCTGTTGATACTGACCCATGCCATAGATGCGTTCATCCGGACGCGATTCAAACCGGACGGTGAGCTGATATTTTCCCCCCATTAGCGGCTTAAATTCACGGCCATCCAGCTTCAGGGCGCTGACATATTTATCCTGACTCTTCTCGCTGGCACCGATACCCACCGTTGAACGCTGGCGCCACATCTCTTCCAGCAGCAGTTCGCCGCGCTGATTGTAGAAGGCCAGCTGACCTTTAAGGTTCAGCGTCGCGGTAATATTGCCGTTGCGCAGCGTCAGGCTTTCCGCTTCGGCGATAATCTCAGCCTGGCAAGGGGCGGCGGGCAACAGTGCCTGTAAGGCGTCCTCAAAAGCCGGGGAGCAGGTGGCCCTGACGCGCAGGCTGTTTTCTCCCCACGGTTCAATACGCAGGATCTGGCGTTCAAAACGCCATTCGATGCTGTTGGAATGTTGAATCAGCTCACTCATGGATAACGCGTCCTTCTAAACAGGGTTTTTGGCGAGATGGATGGATTGCATTGTGCTGTCGTCGAGCTTATACCAGCGCAGCGTGGCAAACGCGCAGAGTGACAAGACGCCAGGCACGACGGTGAAGAGGGCGATGATGCAGTACATGGCCGTGTTGGTCTGCTCCGGGGCATTGGCAACATAACCGCTTAAGCCCAGCGTCCAGCCAACAATCGCGCCGCTGATCGCCATCCCCAACTTGAGTACGGCGAGGAAGGTGGAGAAGATCACGCCGTCCATGCGTTTGCCCTGTTTCCATTCGCCGTAATCGGCGACGTCCGCCATCATTACCCACATCAGCGTGGTGGTGGCCTGGTAAAGGGTGGAGACGATAAACGTCATGGGCACCAGAATAAGCACCGACTTAGGCGCAAAGAACAGAGCGATGCTGAGTACCCCCGCTAGTACGGAACAGTATCCAAACATCTGCACTTTGCTGACGTTCTGCGTCAGACGTTTGGCCAGCGCGCTGCCTGCGGCTTTCCCGAGAATATGCGCCCCGAGCATCCACATAAAATAGCTTGCGCTACCGAGATAATAAGTGACGAAATACATCATTGCGCCAAGGCGAATAACGCCAAAACCAATGTTGGTTAATACCAGGACGGCGACAATCCGCCATTGGTCGTTTCGTAATAAATCCCGCAGTTCCGCAAGATAATTATTGTGGTTAGCGGGAGCCTTAATACGTTCACGCGTATTGGCGAAGCAGATCCAGAACATGACGACCGCGACGGTCGCCATAATGGCCATTGCCCAGCGGTAGCCCAGTAATTTATCGTCGCCACCTAAAAACTCTGCCAGCGGCATCATAAAGAATGTCGACAGCGCGCCACCCAAAGTGGCAAGGAAAAAGCGATAAGACTGGAGGGAAATTCGCGCATCGTTGTCGGGCGTAATCACCGCGCCCATGGAGCAATAGGGAATATTGATTGCGGTATACATCAGCATCATCAGGGTATAACTGACGGTAGCGAAAATCATTTTACCGTGCAGATCGAGGGACGCCGGCACGGCGTAGGTCAGCAGACAACTTGCGCCAAAGGGCAGCGCCAGCCACAGCATCCAGGGACGGAATTTGCCCCAGCGCGTGCGCGTCCTGTCAGCGATATAGCCCATCGCCGGGTCTATTATGGCATCGGCGGTTCTCGCCAGAAGAAACATGGTGCCCACGAATGCGGCAGGTAGCCCCACCACGTCCGTATAGTAAAACGTCAGAAAAATAATGACGTTATCCAGCCCAATATGGCTCGCCATATCGCCTAACCCATAACTGATCTTTTCTTTACGGGTAATTATCTCGGTCATTGTATTCACCTTGCCAGTGTAAGGTTTATTTTTGTGGTGCTCCGTAAACAGGGTTAACCAGGATGAAGAGGTTAACAATTGCGAGATCTGGCATCGGGGTTACGTAAATTTCTTTTCGTGATACCGGTAACAAATAAAATATTTAAACAGTGACTTTATACGGGGTAGGATCGTTAACATCGAATCGTTTCAGCGAAAAAATCGTCATTTCGCGGACGCGTCATTGTCATTTAGCTGTCATTGTGGGGGAGTAAAAAAAGAGGTAAATGGGCAAAGCAGAGGGCATCATGAACGATCCTATGTTTGTCGAAACGCTAATTATTTCCTCATCATTTTTTATCATCGCGATTATTTTGATTGCTTCCGTGCTGCTGCTGGAAAACGGCTGACCGTTAGCCAGCCGCTGTATTTATTGTTTACGGAACGTCACCAGTTCAGGACGCGCGATACGCAGATAGTCCTGGGTATCCATAATCACCGACTTTTCCAGCAGGCCGGCGTTAAAGGCGATCTCATCGAAGCGCTCAAACAGCAGCGGATCGGCGATCAGCGTCAGATCCGGATGAAAGCTGAAGGGGGGAATGGCGCCGAAAACGCAGCCGGTAAGCGCATCCACTTCTGCCGGACTGGCGAGAGAGGCCTTTAGCCCACCGAAATGGCTGGCCAGCAGGCTCAGATCGGCCTGCCGATCGGCGGCAAGGATTGCCAGAATATGTTTCTTAACGCCGTTGCCTTTTACCTTGCAGACCAGTGCTTTTGCACCCTGCCGGAGATCGGTCCCGCGAATTTCACTGACCGCTTCGCATTTCCCAACGGCCTCATGCGCCACCACGCGAAAGCGCGCCTCCTGCTCGGTTAATAAGCTGATTAGGCGCTGATGGGTCGTCGTCCCGGTCACGTCATCAGACATAACGATTTCACCTGTGATTTGCCAATACGTAGCTTGCTACATTAGCACGGGACGGAGAGGGCTGAAAGAAAACAGCCAGCGGGAGCGCTGGCTGTTGGGTCATGCGTTGCTGGTGGATGACTGTTTCTGGAACAGTTCCCGGAAGACCGGATAGATGTCATCCTGGTCACGAATGTGCTGCATCGCAAAGTTATCAAACATCGCTTGCAGATGCTCATACTCACGCCATAGCGTCTGGTGGGCGCGACGGGTAATTTCAATGTAGCTGTAGTAACGCACCACCGGCAGGATCTTCTTCGCCAGAATTTCATGACACAGCGGCGAGTCATCCGCCCAGTTATCGCCATCCGATGCCTGCGCGGCGTAGATGTTCCACTGCGCCGGATCGTAGCGCTCCTTCACTACCTCATCCATCAGCTTCAGGGCGCTCGACACGATGGTGCCACCGGTCTCCTGCGAGTAGAAGAACTCATGTTCATCCACCTCTTTCGCCTGAGTGTGATGGCGGATGTAGACCACCTCCACGTTCTTATACGTTCTGCTCAGGAACAGATAGAGCAGAATATAAAAACGCTTAGCCATATCCTTGGTGGCCTGATCCATTGAACCTGACACGTCCATCAGGCAGAACATCACCGCCTGGCTGGAAGGCTCAGGGCGTTTTTCGTAGTTCTTGTAGCGCAGGTCGAACGTGTCGATAAACGGCACCCGGTCGATCTTCGCCCGCAGTTCGGCAATCTCTTTTCGCAGGCGCTCCTCTTCCAGCAGTTGCGCCGGTTCCGTGTTTTCCACTACTTTCAGGCTGGTTTCCAGCTCGCGCAGTTCGCGCCGTTTGCCTGCCGTCATCGCCGTGCGTCGCGCCAGCGAGTTTTGCAGTGAACGCACCACGCTGATGTTGGCGGGCACCCCATTTGCGGTATAGCCCGCACGATGGGTTTTGTATTCGTTGAGTTGACGGTGCTGATTCTTTCTCAGATTCGGCAGGGCCAGATCCTCAAACAGCAGATCGAGATATTCGTCTTTTGAAATCTGGAAGACAAACTCATCCTGGCCTTCTCCGTCCTGGCTGGCTTGCCCCTGACCGCTGCCAGAACCGCCGCCTCCGCCCTGGGGTCGCTCGATTCTGTCATTCTGGACGAAGTGGTCATTACCTGGGTGTACACGATGGCGAAGGCCGCCACGCCCCTGATGAAACATCGGTTCGCTGATGTCATCGTTGGGGATGGAGACGGATTCGCCGCTGTCGACGTCGGTCACCGAGCGTTTGTTGATGGCCTCGGAGATCGACTGTTTAATTTGCGCTTTATAACGGCGCAAGAAGCGCTGGCGATTCACCGTGCTCTTGTTTTTGCCGTTAAGACGCCGGTCAATAAACCAGGTCATATATCCCCCGTACTGCATTTGCCAACTTGCAGCGTCCGTAAGTGCCGGACATTTTGTTGGCCCGGTAAGCGCGTTACCGGGCACTTGTTTTAAGACGATTTACGCACGCGCAGATACCATTCACAAAGCAGGCGGACCTGTTTGCGCGTATAGCCTTTTTCCATCATACGGTCGACAAAATCGTCGTGCTTTTTCTGCTCGTCGGTTGAGGTTTTGGCGTTGAACGAGATAACCGGCAACAGCTCTTCCGTGTTAGAGAACATTTTCTTCTCTATAACGGTGCGCAGTTTTTCGTAGCTGGTCCAGTTCGGATTGCGGCCGTTGTTATGCGCTCTGGCGCGCAGCACGAAGTTCACAATCTCGTTTCGGAAGTCTTTCGGGTTGCTGATCCCGGCTGGTTTCTCGATTTTTTCAAGTTCCGCGTTCAGGGATTCACGGTCAAACAGCTGGCCGGTATCCGGGTCGCGATACTCCTGATCCTGGATCCAGAAGTCAGCGTAAGTGACGTACCGGTCGAAGATGTTCTGGCCGTATTCGGAATAGGATTCCAGATAGGCGGTCTGGATCTCTTTGCCAATGAACTCGGCGTATTTCGGGATCAGGTAGCCTTTCAGGAACTCCAGGTAGCGTTCAGCCTGCTCCTGTGGGAACTGTTCACGTTCAATTTGCTGTTCCAGCACGTAGAACAGATGTACCGGGTTGGCGGCCACCTCCGCGTGGTCGAAGTTAAAGACGCGGGAGAGGATCTTAAACGCGAAACGCGTCGACAGACCGTTCATCCCTTCGTCGACCCCGGCGTAATCGCGGTATTCCTGGTACGATTTCGCTTTCGGGTCGGTATCCTTCAGGCTTTCGCCGTCATACACGCGCATTTTTGAGTAGATGCTGGAGTTTTCCGGCTCTTTCAGGCGCGACAGGATCGAGAAGCGCGACAGCGTTTCCAGCGTTCCCGGTGCGCAAGGGGCATGGACCAGCTCACTGTGGTTGAGCAGTTTTTCGTAAATCTTGATCTCCTCGGAGATCCGCAGGCAATAAGGCACTTTGACGATGTACACACGGTCAAGGAACGCCTCATTGTTTTTGTTGTTACGGAAGGTCACCCATTCAGATTCGTTAGAGTGGGCAAGGATAATCCCGTTAAACGGCAGGGCGGAAATACCTTCCGTCCCGTTGTAGTTCCCCTCCTGGGTGGCGGTCAGCAGCGGATGCAGCACTTTGATCGGTGCTTTAAACATCTCGACGAATTCCATAATCCCCTGGTTGGCACGGCACAGCGCACCGGAATAGCCGTAGGCATCCGGGTCGTTTTGCGCGTGATGCTCCAGCTTACGGATATCGACTTTACCCACCAGCGCCGAGATATCCTGGTTGTTCTCGTCACCGGGTTCTGTTTTGGCAATGGCGATCTGCTCGAGGATAGACGGCCACACTTTCACGACGCGGAATTTGGTAATGTCCCCGCCAAACTCGTGCAGACGTTTTGCCGCCCACGGCGACATGATCGTACCGAGATAGCGATGCGGAATGCCAAACTCTTTTTCCAGAATTTGCGCATCCTCTTGCGGATTAAACAGGCACAGCGGATGGTCATTGACCGGGCTGCGCTCGCCGTTGGCGCTCAGCACATAGATCGGCACGCGCTGCATCAGCGCTTTCAGCCGTTCAGCCAGGGAGGATTTACCCCCACCGACAGGACCCAGCAGGTAAAGGATCTGCTTCTTCTCTTCCAGCCCCTGAGCGGCATGCTTCAGGTAGGAGACGATCTGCTCAATGGCATCTTCCATGCCATAGAACTCTTCAAACGCCGGGTATCGGGCGACCACCCGATTCGAAAAGAGACGGGAAAGCCGTGGCTCCAGGGCAGTATCAACCATGTTTGGCTCACCAATAGCCATCAATAGCCGTTCTGCCGCATTGGCATAGGCACTGCGATCTTGCCGACAAATGGTAAGAAACTCCTGCAGTGTGAACTCTTCGTCCTTGGCAGCTTCGTAGCGCTGGCGATAGTGATCGAATATATTCATGGCATGCCGTCCTTTCGTTTTTTAGCACAGGATAAGAGCCGTTCGTATGAGTAGTGGAGGCTCCCGGAAGAGAATTTTTCGCACCTCACTGCCAGAGCAGCAACCTGTGTGCCAGGTCGAAGGCTATGAACCGCAGGGTGTTCAGCAAAACCTCTTCTTAAATTAAAGCGTAGATGGCAATTGCAAAACTTGCATACGGATAAAATCTACTTTCAATGACATATCAATAACTCATCCAAAAATTTCCACTGCGGTTATAAGCGAAAAGCGGGTTTTTCATTTATCGGTCACATAAATGAAAGCGGGATGTCATCTGAAAAATGAAAAATAACGGGTTAATCAAACGGATTAGTGCGCAAAAAATTTTGGGATGTACGGGAATGGCGGTTACACTTCACCCGCTGATTATTTGACTACAGGAAAGAATGGATTGTGACCAAACTCAAACTTCTGGCATTGGGCATCCTTGCCGCTACCGCAGCGAGCACCGTACAGGCTGAGAGCCAGTGGACTGTTGGCGCGGGTGCTGGCGTGATTAACAGCCCGTACAAGCAGTATGACCGCGACGTTTATCCTGTCCCCGTTGTCACCTATGAAGGCGATAACTTCTGGTTCCGTGGGTTGGGCGGCGGCTACTATCTGTGGAACGATACGGCCGATAAGCTCTCCATCATGGCCTATTACGACCCAACGCACTTTAAACCAGGCGACAGCGACAGCAATGCGCTTCGTCAACTGGACAAACGCAGAAGCTCACTGATGGCGGGGCTTTCTTACGTCCATAATACCGAGTATGGCTTCCTGCGCACTGCGCTGGCGGGCGATACCCTGGACAACAGCAACGGCTTCATCTGGGATCTGGCGTGGCTTTACCGCTATACCAACGGCGCAGTGACGCTGACGCCGGGTATCGGTGTGCAGTACAGCAGCGAAAATTACAACGACTACTACTATGGCGTGTCTAAAGCGGAGTCTCGCCGCAGTGGTTTGAATAGCTACAGCGCGGATGATGGCTGGGACCCGTACCTGGAACTCACCGCATCGTATAACTTCCTCGGTGACTGGAATGTGTACGGTACTGGCCGTTACATTCGTCTGAGCGATGAAGTGAAAGACAGCCCGATGGTCGACAAGTCCTGGTCTGGCATCTTCTCTGTAGGTGTGACCTACAAGTTCTGACCAGAACGTAATGCATTAAAACGGGGCGCTTGCGCCCCGTTTGTTTTTTATGATGCCTGAACAATATTAGCGCTTCACAATCTTGATCGTCTGGCCTAAGCGGGACGGTTTTTCTTCGCTGGTTTTCTGCGGCGCGGTCACGCACGCGGTTTCCACGCAGACGAAGGTCTTGTAACCGTCATCCGGGATATCCGCCATGCTGACGGAAAGGGCAGGGCCCGGATTCCAGCCCACTACGTTGCTGTGGTGGTGATGAACCACATCAATACCGCGGTTCAGCGCGCTGTCGTGGATGACGCTACAGGCTTCCGGGTGCAGGTATACGCGGTCGGTACGATCCGGGAAAGTCTGCACGCCGTCGTCCAGCTTGCCTTCTTTCGCGTTATCCACTTTGTCGATAAAGGTATCGCCAAGTCCGCTCACCTTAACGGCCTGAATGTCGCCTACGTTGAAATAGGTGTGCAGGGCGGACGTTGTTTCGAATTCGCCGTGCGCTTCCAGTTCAATCTCGCAGGTTTTACCCAGCTTGAAGCGGGCATACAGGGTGAATTCATGTGGCCACAGGGCGCGCGTTTCATCATTCGCCTGGAGCTCAAAGGTCAACACCGCGCCGTTTTCATCTTCGTTGTGGGCTTTCAGCGTCCACTGCTGGTTACGGGCGAAACCGTGAGACGGTAATCCCTGCGGCGCTGACGGGCCAAACCATGGCCAGCAAATCGGTACGCCGCCGCGGATCGCCGCCCCTCTTTTGAACGAGGTGGCCTCGCTCAGCCACAGGCCTTCTTCTTCACCTTCTGGTTTCCAGGAGAGCAGGTGGGCGCCGTTGAGCGCGACGGAGGCTTTAACGCGCGGATGATCAACGACGATGATATCGGCACCGTCAATCTGACGGCGGGAGAGCACAGGGGTAAGTTGTTCGACTACCGGAAGTGCAAAAATTTTATTAATCATTAAGCAATCCTCTGTCTAAAAACAATAAAAAAGGCGACCGAAGTCGCCTTTTAGGATCAAGCACTCATCTCAACTTATTTGGAGATGTGAGCGATCAGGTCCAGTACTTTGTTAGAGTAGCCAGTTTCGTTGTCGTACCAGGAAACCAGTTTCACGAAGTTGTCGTTCAGTGCGATACCTGCTTTAGCATCGAACACGGAAGTGCACACTTCGCCGTTGAAATCGGTAGATACAACGTCGTCTTCGGTGTAACCCAGAACGCCTTTCATTGGGCCTTCGGAAGCAGCTTTGATTGCTTTCTTAATTTCTTCATAAGAAGCAGCTTTTTCCAGACGAACGGTCAGGTCAACAACGGATACGTTAGGAGTTGGAACGCGGAACGCCATACCAGTCAGTTTGCCATTCAGTTCTGGCAGTACTTTACCTACTGCTTTAGCAGCACCGGTAGAAGATGGGATGATGTTCTGAGCCGCGCCACGGCCGCCGCGCCAGTCTTTGTGAGACGGGCCATCAACGGTTTTCTGAGTAGCGGTGGTTGCGTGAACGGTAGTCATCAGACCTTCGATGATGCCGAAGTTGTCGTTGATAACTTTAGCCAGCGGTGCCAGGCAGTTGGTGGTGCAGGATGCGTTGGAAACGATGTCCTGGCCAGCGTAAGTTTCGAAGTTTGCACCGCGAACGAACATTGGGGTGTTGTCTTTGGAAGGACCAGTCAGAACAACTTTCTTCGCACCCGCAGTGATGTGTTTACGTGCAGTTTCGTCGGTCAGGAAGATACCGGTAGCTTCAGCTACAACGTCAACACCGATTTCGTTCCATTTCAGGTTAGCTGGGTCTTTCTCAGCAGTAACGCGGATGGTTTTGCCGTTAACAACCAGGTGGCCGTCTTTCACTTCAACGGTGCCGTCGAAACGACCGTGAGTTGAGTCGTACTTCAGCATGTACGCCATGTATTCAGCGTCCAGGAGATCGTTGATACCAACGATTTCGATGTCAGAACGTTTCTGAGCAGCACGGAAAACAATACGGCCGATACGGCCAAAACCGTTGATACCTACTTTGATAGTCATATATTCCACCAGCTATTTGTTAGTGAATAAAAGGTTGCCTGTAAAATTACAAAAACCTTACGCAGCGTCAAGCGGAATCGTGTCAATCATTGCGACAAATCAATCCTGTGACTAACGTTTGTGCGACTGACTCGCCTCACTTTCCCTTTGAGCTAGCAACCACATGGGGGCTGCGCCCGGAATTTTAAAGGCCTCGCAGGATTAAAATGTGAAATTGATCACAATTGCCTGACCGCCTTTTCGCGACACATAAGTTTAGAACAAAAGTGCACGCGCGGGTGTTAATGTTTTGTTAGAATCTGGGTTAAAAGATGTCTGTTTCAACAGCGAGATGTAAGCATATGTCGAACCAACGTAACCCCGACGATTTGAAAAAAAACCTTACAGAGATGCAGTTTTACGTGACGCAAAATCACGGCACAGAACCGCCGTTTTCCGGGCGTTTGCTGCACAATAAACGGGAAGGCGTCTACCACTGCCTGGTGTGTGATGCACCGCTGTTTAACTCCCAGACGAAGTACGATTCTGGCTGCGGCTGGCCGAGTTTTTACGAGCCTGTCAGCGATGATGCGATCCGCTACCTGACGGACACCTCGCACGGCATGGTGCGCACCGAAATTCGTTGCGGGAACTGCGACGCCCATCTCGGGCATGTCTTCCCGGATGGCCCGCAGCCGACGGGGGAGCGTTTCTGCGTAAATTCGGCTTCCATGAGCTTTACCGATGATGAAAACGGCGACCAGACCAAGGGTTGAAAAAACGATTCAGCAAATTATTCCTTTGAAAGGGAGAGATCATGAATATTGATGACATGATTGCAGGTATGACCCCGGAGGTTTATCAGCGTCTGGTGACGGCCGTTGAGCTGGGAAAATGGCCGGACGGTGTGGCGCTCACACCTGAGCAAAAAGAGAACAGCTTGCAGCTGGTGATGCTGTGGCAGGCGCGTCACAATACCGACGCCCAGCACATGACCATCGACACTAACGGTCAGATGGTGATGAAAAGCAAGCGCGAGTTGAAAGAAGACTTCGGCATCACGCCGAAGCCGATTGCGACGATGAAAATGCAATAACGGTGCGGGTTTATGCCCTCACCCAACCCTCTCCCAAAGGGAGAGGGCTTGATTGTCTTACTACTGATGCGGGATCCCAAGCGACTCCGCCAGCTGTTTCGCGAGCTGGTTTTCGTCGTCAGCCCCATACTCCCAGAACATGGCACCGGCCAGTCCTTTCTCCTTGATGTAATCCGCTTTGATCGCCACGGAGCGCGGGTTCTCATAGGAAATCGCAAACAGCGCCTTCCCGTCGGCGGATTTCACCGACAGCCACGGCACCTTCGCCTGTTCGTCCCAGTGCTCGGTAAAGCGTTTTTGCGGATCGTTCAGCAGCTTGCGGACGATATCGCTGTATTTCACATAGGTATCTTTGGTCAGATCATAGCCAAGCGATTTGAACAGGCTCAGTTCCTGCGGCCCGAAGTAGGGCTGCGTCACCGGATTGTTTTGCGCGTCTGGTTTGCTCCAGTCGATCCCTAGCTCTACGGCACGTTTCGGCACGTGCCCATAGAAACCAATTCCGAGGTTCATCTGCTGCGGCTTCAGCCCGGCGGCCAGATAGTTATTCACGACAAAATCGACGCTGTATTTGTCTGCGGCAGCCACCGTTGGCCAGTCGCTGGAGTCATACAGATTCGCGTTAAAATACTGAGTACCGTACGCCATGTCGTAGGTCATCAGGTTGATGTAATCGAGCAGGGGGGCAATGGCTTTCACATCCACCCAGCTTTTCGGACTTTCCGCATTCGCGCCCACCGCAATCGTGACCAGCTTTTTCTTACCAAACGCGTCACGCATCTCTTTTAACAGCGCGGTGAAATTATCCCGGTCGGCAGGGGTGCTTTCGACAAGTCCCCACGCGCCGTTGACCGGATATTCCCAGTCCAAGTCGATCCCGTCCAGGCCGTATTGACTGACGATCTCCTGCGCGGAGCGAATAAATACCGCGCGGCTCTCTTTGGTTGCCGCTGCGCCAGAAAAACCACGCGCCCCCCAGCCGCCAACGGAAAGCAGGACTTTCAGGTTCGGGTTTTGTTTACGAAGCTGAGGAAGTAACGCCAGATCGGATGCCACCTTGGGTGATAACCAGATTTGATGCAGTTTTGCCGGATCTTTCAGCGCGGCGTTGGTTTCGTCTTTCTCGTTGTTATAGACCAGACCAAACGAGTAGTTGAGGTGGGTGATCTGGCGGACGTCCAGTTTATTAATATCGCCACCCGGTCCGGCGGTAACATCGCCACCCCCATTGAAGTAACCCACGGACATCAGGGGCGCGGCGGAAGCCAGTGACGCGCAAAGCAAGGGTAATGCTGCCAGCAAGGGCAAACGTTTCATATAATTTCCTCTTTGACTGAACAAAAATAACCACGCCACAGAAAAGGCGTGGCGAAAAAACAGCCTGAAGAGAATAGCATCGCCGTTTCGCTTGTGATGCGAGGGAGTTCACTTTATGGGGATTGGGGAAGAAATGCCGGGTGGCGCTGACGCTTACCCGGTCTACAAAACCAGAGAAAGTAGGCCGGTAAGGCTAAGCCGTCACCCGGCTAAAAAGCTTACGCCTGCGTCTCCATCCAGTCAGCCAGCGTATACAGCGTTGCGCCTTCTGCGGCCATATCCATAAACGCCTGAGCGCTGTCCTGCGGCTGAATATTTACCCCGCGACAACCGTCGGTGATGACATTCACGGTATAGCCCAACTGGAGCGCATCCAGCACGGTGAACTTCACGCAGTAATCCGTCGCCAGGCCCAGCACAATCAGCTCGGTGATCTCATGGTGGCGCAACCACGCGTCCAGCGCCGTCTTCTGACGATGACCGTTATCAAAGAACGCGCTGTAGCTGTCGATGGTTGGGTTTTCACCTTTGTGGAACACCGCGTCGATGGCCTTCTGGTTCAGCAGCGGATGCAGCTCAGCGCCTTCCGTCTGCTGCACGCAGTGATCGGGCCAGAAAGTTTGCGCCAGCCCGTCCAGTTCGCCCTGGCTGAAAGGCTCAACGTTGTGCTGGCTGGCAAAGCTGCCGTGGTTTGCCGGATGCCAGTCCTGACTCGCCACCACCGCTTCACCACGAGCTTTACACCACGCAATCAGCGAATTCGCGACGTCTACGGTGCTGTCGCCTTCCGCGACGGCCAGCGCACCACCCGCACAGAAATCATTTTGCAAATCGACCAGTAACAGGGCGCGTTGCTTCATGGGATCTCCTTATTCGTCCGGCGTCAGTTCACCGCGCAGGTTTTGCATCATGGCGCGGCGAATGGAATCAATATCCAGATCCTGACTTAGTAAATAGTGAAGTTTAGTCAGTGTTGCCTCAACGGTCATATCGAAACCACTTATCACGCCTGCGTGAGCCAGAGCATTACCGGTGGCGTAGCCGCCCATATTGACCTTGCCGGACATACACTGGGTGAGGTTGACCACCACAATCCCGCGATCGCTCGCCTCCTGAAGCTCCTTAAGGAACTCACCGTTCTGCGGGGCGTTACCCACACCATAGGAGCGCAGGATCAGCGCCTTCACCGGCTGGCGCAGAAAGTTGCGCACCACGTCGGCGGAAATACCCGGGTAAATCGTCACCACGCCAATCGGCTGCGGGGTAATGGGGTGAACGATCAGCTCGCCTGCGGTATTTGGCGCGGGCGGCGTGCCCAGACGACGGATATGGATCCCCGCTTCCAGCAGCGGTTGCAGGTTAGGTGAGGCAAAAGCGTCAAAGCCATCGGCGTGCGCTTTAGTGGTACGGTTCCCGCGGTACAGTCGGTTGTTGAAGAACAGCGTTACCTCGTTGATCGGGTAATTAGCGGCCACGTACAGGGAGTTAAGCAGGTTGATCTGCCCGTCTGAACGCAGTTCCGCCAGCGGGATCTGCGAACCGGTCACGATGACGGGCTTGCTCAGGTTCTCCAGCATGAAGGAGAGCGCCGAGGCGGTGAACGCCATGGTGTCGGTACCGTGAAGGATCACGAAGCCGTCGTACTGGTCGTAATGGGCTTTAATATCATCCGCAATATGCTGCCAGTCTTCCGGCGTCATGTCGGAGGAGTCCATCAGCGGCTCATATTCGTGGATGGTAAAGTCCGGCATTTCCGGACGGTGAAATTCAGGCATCAGCGCCAGCTGGCGCTGCAAGTGGCCGGAAACCGGGATATAGCCATTTTCTGAGCGCTGCATACCGATGGTACCGCCGGTATAGGCGACATATATTGATTTCTTCTGCATGGTAATGAGTTCTTGTTCTTCAAAAGAAAAAATCCCCTCTTCACGGGAAGAGGGGACGGTTTTTAACGCACGTTCGCGCAGGTCAGGCAAAACGCGTAACGGCTCTGTGGATCATTAAAGGCTGCGAGCTTGTCGCTCTCCGCTTTCATGGCTTTCGCCGCGGTCGCCACCGGCGCCGGCAGATAAGCCTGAAGCGCGTCCGGCAGCATGGCACGGACGGAGCCGGACATGCTGTCCATGACCATATCGAAGAACGTCGGTTCGTCCTGATAATAGTCCACGTGCCACTGCTTGAGCTTCGCCAGCTCCGCCGCTTTCTTCACGGCGTCGTCGAAGTCACCCAGGCTGTCTACCAGACCGTTGCTCTTCGCATCCTGGCCGGTCCAGACGTGGCCCTGCGCGATCTGGTCAATCTGGTCTGGCGTCTTTTTACGGGAGTCCGCAACCAGCGTGATGAAACGTTTATAGCCACTCTCAATGCTGAGCTGCATCATCTCAGACACCTCAGGCGGCAGGGATTTGGTAACGGACACGTCTGCCAGCGGCGAGGTGGAAACGCCGTCGGTGTGGACGCCGAGATAATCCAGGCTGTTCTCAACGGTGTTGATCACACCGAAGATGCCAATCGAGCCGGTCAGCGTGCTTGGGTTAGCCACGATGTAGTTGGCTGGCGTCGAGATCCAGTACCCCCCGGAAGCCGCCATGCCGCCCATCGAGACCACTACCGGCTTGCCTGCGGCGCGCGCGGCGGCCAGTTCAGCACGGATCACTTCAGAGGCGCTGACGCTGCCGCCAGGGCTGTTCACCCGCAGGACAATTGCCTTCACTTTCGGATCCAGGCGCGCATCGCGGATCTGCGACGCGGTGGTGTCTCCGCCGACGTTCCCCGGCGTTTCTTCCCCGTCCATAATGGCCCCGTTAGCAAACACCACGGCGATGCTGTCACCGCTGTCGTCCGATTTTTTCGCGGCGTAGTCATACATGCTGATGGCGCTGTAGTTTTTGTCCTCTTTACTCCAGCCGAACTGTTTGGTCAGCGCTTTTTCAATTTCAGCGCTGGAACCCAGCTGATCGACCAGTTTGTTATCAAGCGCGTATTTCGCTGTATCGCCGTCCACCTTGCGCAGGCCGTCCAGCACGCCGCGCGCGCCCGGAAAGACCTGCTCAGCGGTAATCTGACGGTTAGCGGCAATGGTGCCGAGGTAGTTCTGCCACAGCTCGCCAATCCAGCGGCTGTCCGCTTCACGAGCGGCAGGGGACATATCATCGCGGATAAACGGCTCCACGGCGGATTTATAGGTCCCGACGCGGAAGACGTGAGTAGTGACCTTCAGCTTGTCGAGCAGCGATTTGTAGTACAGACCGTTAGTGGCGAAGCCATGCAGATCGACCGTACCCTGCGGAGAGAGCCAGATCTTATTGGCGAAGCTCGCCAGATAATATTGCCCCTGGGTGTAGCTGTCGCCAATGGCAATAACCGGTTTACCGCTGTCGCGAAATTCGCGCAGCGCTTTACCGATGTACTGCATTGACGGCTGATCGGCGCCGGCAAAATCTTTCAGGTCCAACACGATACCGGTAATGTTGCGGTCATCTTTCGCCTGGCGGATGGTATCGACGATATCGAAGAGAGAGTTTTCCTGCAGGCGGTCGGACGTGGCGCCAAACAGCTGGCGACCAACCACGCTCAGGCGACTGCTGGTGGACGGCTTATCAACGATGACGCCGGTAATATCGAGTAACAACGCGCCGCGCGTTGAATGCTGCGCCTGATTCGCGTTGCTGATATGCATCCAGATGCCCGCGCAAACCAGAACCAGCAGGATGAAGAAGATGTTCATCACCAGGTTGCGGACGAAGTTGAGCAGTCGCCACGTCCATTTAAAGAAACCGGCAATAATTCGCCAAAGGGTTCGCATGTATTCTCCCTAACCAGAAAATGACTGTTTCCGTCGCCACTGGACGGTAATGTTGGGTTATCGTAATGACCCAACCGCCACTTGTCAGCAGGAATCGCCTGCCAGGCTGTAACAAAATCTGCCGTCGTGTTAATTTTGTGAGTAAATTTCATGAAAGGAGTTAACCAATGGACGCACTTGAACTGCTTGTTAACCGTCGTAGCGCTTCCCGCCTGGCCGAACCGGCACCCGTCGGCGAGCAGCTGGAAAACATTCTGCGTGCCGGAATGCGTGCGCCGGACCATGGCACATTGCAGCCGTGGCACTTCTTTATTATTGAAGGCGAAGGGCGCGGCCGCTTCAGCCAGCTGCTGGAGCAGGGGGCTGTTGCCGCAGGCCAGGATGAGAAGGCGATTGATAAAGCCCGCAACGCGCCATTCCGTGCGCCGATGATCATCGCGGTAGTCGCAAAATGCCAGGCCGATCATAAAGTGCCGGTCTGGGAGCAGGAGATGTCTGCCGGTTGCGCGGTAATGGCAATGCAAATGGCCGCCGTCGCGCAGGGCTTCAATGGCATCTGGCGCACCGGACCGCTGACCGAAAGTTCGGTCGTGCGTGATGGCTTTGCCTGTGGCGAGCACGATAAAATTGTCGGCTTCCTCTATCTCGGCACCCCGCAGCTTAAAGCCTCCAGCACCATCAGCGTGCCGGACACCACGCCTTTCGTCAGCCGTTTTTAATTACCCGCGCTAAACTGTCTGGATTCTGAGCATCCGCCGCAGAATTCAGACAGTCATACTTACCTCTTTATGGAATGAGCGCTACCATAGCGCGATTGAGATGACAGGAGACGTCCATGAGCGAGCAAACCATTCGTTTAACGCAATACAGCCACGGAGCCGGTTGCGGTTGTAAAATTTCCCCGAAAGTGCTGGAGACCATCCTGCACAGTGAGCAGGCGAAGTTTGTCGACCCGAACCTGCTTGTCGGTAACGAAACGCGTGACGATGCAGCGGTTTATGACTTAGGTAACGGCACCAGCATTATCAGCACCACTGACTTTTTTATGCCGATTGTCGACAACCCATTCGACTTCGGACGCATTGCGGCCACCAACGCCATCAGCGATATCTTTGCGATGGGCGGTAAACCGATCATGGCGATCGCCATTCTGGGCTGGCCGATTAACACCCTGCCGCCGGAAATTGCCCGCGACGTGATTGAAGGCGGACGCTTTGCCTGCCAGCAGGCGGGTATTGCCCTGGCCGGTGGACACTCTATCGATGCGCCGGAGCCGATCTTCGGCCTGGCCGTCACCGGCGTGGTGCCCACCGAACGCGTGAAGCGCAACAGCACGGCGCAACCGGGCTGCAAACTGTTCCTCACCAAGCCGCTGGGCATTGGCGTACTGACCACTGCCGAGAAGAAATCCCTGCTGAAGCCCGAGCATATCGGTCTGGCAACGGAAGTGATGTGTCAGATGAACCTCGCCGGTGCGGCATTCGCTAATATCGACGGCGTGAAGGCCATGACCGACGTGACCGGATTTGGTCTGCTGGGGCACCTCTCTGAAGTCTGTCAGGGCGCAGGCGTGCAGGCGCAGGTCTGGTATCAGGATGTGCCGAAACTGCCGGGCGTGGAAGAGTACATTGCTCAGGGCGCGGTGCCGGGCGGGACGCAGCGCAACTTCGCCAGCTACGGCCATTTAATGGGCGAAATGCCGGAAGCATGGCGTAACCTGCTGTGCGATCCGCAAACCTCCGGCGGTCTGCTGCTGGCGGTGACGCCGGAAGCTGAAGCTGACGTTCAGGCGACGGCTGCCGAGTTTGGCATCACCCTGACGGCCATTGGTGAGCTGGTGACCGCCCGCGGTGGTCGCCCGATGATTGAGATCCGTTAATTCGATGCGGTTGTTTATTGCCGAAAAACCGAGTCTGGCGCGTGCCATCGCCGATGTGCTGCCCAAGCCGCATCGCAAAGGTGATGGCTTTATCGAATGCGGTAACGGACAGGTGGTCACCTGGTGTATCGGGCACCTGCTTGAACAGGCGCAGCCGGATGTCTACGACAGCCGCTACGCCCGCTGGAATCTCAACGATCTGCCAATTGTGCCGGAAAAGTGGCGTCTGCAACCGCGTCCTTCCGTCACCAAACAGCTCAACGTCATTAAGCGCTTCCTGCATGAGGCGACGGAAGTGGTCCACGCGGGTGACCCGGACAGGGAAGGGCAACTGCTGGTCGATGAAGTGCTGGACTACCTGGAGCTGGCGCCGGAAAAGCGTCAGCAGGTGCAGCGCTGCCTTATCAACGACCTCAACCCGCAGGCGGTGGAGCGCGCGATTTCGCGCCTGCGCGCCAACAGCGAATTTATTCCCCTGTGTGTCTCCGCGCTGGCACGTGCCCGCGCGGACTGGCTGTACGGGATCAACATGACCCGCGCCTACACCATCCTGGGACGCAATGCGGGCTATCAGGGCGTACTCTCTGTTGGGCGTGTTCAAACCCCGGTGCTGGGGCTGGTGGTGCGTCGCGACGAAGAGATCGAAAATTTCGTCGCCAAAGACTTCTTCGAAGTCAAAGCGCATATCGTCACGCCGAAAGACGAACGCTTTACCGCCGTCTGGCAGCCGAGCGATGCCTGTGAGTCATATCAGGACGAAGAGGGACGGCTGCTGCATCGTCCGCTGGCGGAGCACGTGGTTAACCGCATTACCGGCCAGCCCGCGATAGTCACCAGCTATAACGACAAACGGGAATCAGAGCCCGCACCACTGCCGTTCTCCCTTTCGGCGTTGCAGATCGAGGCCGCGAAAAAGTTTGGCCTGAGCGCGCAGAACGTGCTCGATATCTGCCAAAAGCTCTATGAAACCCACAAGCTGATCACCTATCCGCGTTCGGACAGCCGCTATCTGCCGGAGGAACACTTCGCCGGACGCCACTCGGTGATGAACGCCATTGGTGTCCATGCGCCGGATCTGTTGCCGCAACCGGCGGTAAACCCGGATACCCATAACCGCTGCTGGGACGATAAAAAAGTCGATGCCCACCACGCGATAATCCCGACGGCGCGCACCAGCAACGTCAACCTGACCGACAACGAAGCAAAAGTCTATAACCTGATCGCGCGTCAGTATCTGATGCAGTTCTGCCCGGACGCGGTGTTCCGCAAGTGCGTTATCGAACTGGACATTGCCAAAGGCAAATTTATCGCCAAAGCGCGTTTCCTCGCGGAAGCGGGCTGGCGCACGCTGCTCGGCAACAAAGAGCGTGACGAAGAGAACGACGGTACGCCGCTGCCGGTCGTGGCCAAAGGCGACGAACTGCTGTGCGAGAAGGGGGAGGTGGTTGAACGACAGACCCAGCCGCCGCGCCACTTCACCGATGCGACGCTGCTTTCGGCCATGACCGGGATCGCCCGTTTTGTGCAGGATAAAGATCTGAAGAAGATCCTGCGCGCCACCGACGGTCTGGGTACGGAAGCAACCCGCGCGGGGATCATCGAGCTGCTCTTTAAGCGCGGTTTTCTTGAGAAAAAGGGGCGCTATATCCATTCGACCGAGCCGGGGCGCGCGCTGATTCATTCCCTGCCGGAGCTGGCCGCCAGGCCGGACATGACCGCGCACTGGGAATCGGTGCTGACGCAGATCAGCGAGAAGCAGTGCCGCTATCAGGACTTTATGCAGCCGCTGGTGGGGACGCTTTACCAGCTGATCGATCAGGCGCGCAGCACGCCGGTGAAGCGCTTCAGAGGGATGGTTGCACCAGGCGCGGGTGCGAAGAAACCGTTTAAAAAGAAGAAAAGCGCGGCCTGATACGCCCGGTTTTCACCCTCTCCCTATGGGAGAGGGCCGGGGTGAGGGCACCCGGCCGCACGATATAAACCTTAAATCACACCCTGCCCAATCATCGCATCCGCCACCTTCACGAACCCGGCGATATTCGCCCCGCGCACGTAGTTGGTTTGAGACGCCTCGCCGCCATACTCCACGCAGGCGTGATGAATATCGAGCATGATGTGGTGCAGACGGGCATCCACTTTCTCAGCCTTCCAGCTCATTCTCGCGGCGTTTTGCGCCATTTCCAGACCGGATGTTGCCACGCCGCCAGCGTTCGCCGCCTTGCCTGGTGCAAATAGTACGCCCGCGTCCAGGAACAGATCGGTCGCTTCAATGGTGGTGGGCATATTTGCCCCTTCCGCTACCGCTTTCACGCCATTGCTAATCAGCGTCCGGGCGGCATCCACGTCCAGTTCGTTTTGCGTCGCGCACGGCAGGGCGATATCCACCGGCACGCCCCACGGCTGTTTACCTTCCAGATAGGTCAGGCCAAACTCACGGGCATAATCCGCTACCCGACCGTCACGGCTGGCTTTGATTTCGCACAGACGCGCCAGTTTTTCTGCCGTAAAGCCAGCTTCATCCACTACGGTGCCGCTGGAGTCGGAGGCGGTCACCACGCGCGCGCCAAACGCCATCGCTTTCTCGATAGCGTACTGCGCCACGTTGCCGGAGCCGGAGACCGCCACGCGCATCCCCTCGAAGCTCAGCCCGTGACGCTTAAGCATCGCTTCAGTGAAATAGACCAGACCGTAACCCGTCGCTTCCGGGCGAATCAGGCTACCGCCAAACGACAGACCTTTGCCGGTAAAGACGCAGGCGCTGTTGTTGGAGAGCTTTTTCATCATCCCTGCCATAAAGCCCACTTCACGCCCCCCCACGCCGATATCTCCGGCGGGAACGTCGGTGTCCGGCCCAAGGTGGCGATAGAGTTCAGTGACCAGCGCCTGGCAGAAGCGCATCACTTCGCCTTCGCTCTTGCCTTTCGGATCGAAATCACTCCCGCCTTTACCGCCGCCCATCGGCAGGGTAGTGAGCGCATTTTTAAAGGTCTGCTCGAAGCCGAGGAACTTCAGAATCGACAGGTTCACCGAAGGATGGAAGCGCATCCCGCCCTTAAACGGCCCAATGGCGGAGTTAAACTGCACGCGCCATGCGCGGTTGACCTGCACCTGATTGCGATCGTCCACCCACGCCACGCGGAACTGGATGACGCGCTCTGGCTCAACCAGACGTTCAAGCAGCGCCATCTGGCGGTAGCGCGGATTTTCCTCAAGGAAGGGCCACAGGGTGGTCATGACTTCACGAACGGCCTGGGCAAACTCGCTTTGGTGCGGGTCGCGCTGCTGAACATGGGCAAGAAAGCTTTCCAGAGAGCGTGTCTGATCCATAGATATAAGAACCTCTTATAATAATTTATGCGTGTGGCGGAGATGTTTTGTGTCGTTTTTTTGACTATACCACCCGCACCGCTTTCAGAGGCAAGCAGAAATTTATGCTGCAAGGGAAATTAATGACAGGGCGCGCGTCATAACTAAAAGCGATGACGAGATACATTAAAGATCCCGTCCGGATCGACCGTTATAGATATAAACGATGCAAAGGAAACAAAGTCTATGAACCGTTACGCAATGGCCGCGTTATGTTTGATGGTGTCCGCCGGGGCACAGGCTGATCGCATTCGCCCGGATGTCGAGGTTAACGTGCCGCCAGAGGTCTTTAGCGCTGGCGGCCAGCGTGCGCAGCCGTGTAATCAGTGCTGTATCTATCAGGATCAAAACTATTCCGAAGGCGCAGTGGTCAGGGCGGCCAGCGTGCGCAGCCGTGTAATCAGTGCTGTATCTATCAGGATCAAAACTATTCCGAAGGCGCAGTGGTCAGGGCGGATGGCGTGCTGTTGCAGTGCCAGCGTGATGAACGCACCCTCAGTACAAACCCGCTGGTCTGGCGTCGCGTAAAAGAATAAACGCTTCCAGCAGCGGTATATCCGCCGGGGCTAAATCATACGTGAACGCGTCTTCTGGCGTACACCATACCAGCGCCGAGTGATAATGCGCCTTCAGCTCACCGCTAAATTCAGGCACATGCCAGGCGTGGAGGTGAATCAGCCGCTGCGACACCTCCCGCTGGTGGCTTGCCACATACCGCGCGGGCACAGCTTCAATGCCGAGCTCTTCGCGCAGTTCGCGGATCAGCGCTTCCGGCTGGGTCTCACCGGCTTCAACCTTCCCGCCCGCAAATTCCCACATTCCTGGCTGATCGGCATGTTCGGGACGCTGCGCCAGCAAAATCTTGCCCTCATTTTCGAGGATGGCCGCAACCACATCGAGTGTTTTCAGCATGTTCGTCAATAATTAATAGCGAAAAACGACATATTATCGTGCCCTTCCAAAGAGTCCAGTCATCAGGAGAATCAGGTGAAAGAGATATCCGCCTGGGTTGCGCCCATGGAAACCCTTCCCGTCAGCCTTAGCCCCATCGCCGCCATGCAGAAAAAACACTTCGGCGCGGTGCTGAACCCCACTCGCTGGTGGGGGCGTATGCCGCGTCTTTTCTGGCTGGTGGCGCTGTTTGTCGGCTATCTGGAGCGGCGCAAGGCGCGTTTGACCCCGGTTCTGCGATCGCTACTAATGACGCGGGTCTCGCAGATCTGCCACTGCGCATTTTGTATTGATGCCAACAGCCTGCGTCTGGCCGAGCGGAGCGGGGCGCTGGATAAAGTGCAGGCCGTCAGCGACTGGCAAAATTCCACCCTGTTCAGCGAAGAGGAGCGCGCGGCGCTGGCCTATGCGGAAGCGGTCACCGCCACGCCGCCTGAGGTGGATGAAAATATCAAAAGCCTGCTGAAGCGCCACTTTACGGAAGAGACCATCACCGAAATGACGGCTCTGATTGCCTTTCAGAATCTTTCCGCCCGCTTTAACGCCGCGCTGGATATCCCGACTCAGGGGCTGTGCGCCACGTTTAAAGGTAAACCACATGCTGGATAAACATCTGCACCCCCGGCTGAAACCCGGGTTAAATCAGCTGGCCGCCGCGCTGGATAAACCGTTTATCACGCCTGATGGCTTAACGCTCGCCGGGTTTGCGATTGGCGTGCTGGCGTTACCTTTTCTGGCGCTGGGCTGGTATCCGGCGGCGCTGATCGCCATTGTGCTGAACCGGCTGCTGGATGGTCTGGACGGCGCGCTGGCGCGTCGCCGTGGCCTGACGGACGCGGGAGGATTTCTTGATATCGCCCTCGACTTCCTGTTTTACGCCCTGGTGCCGTTTGGTTTTGCGCTGGCCGCTCCGGCTGATAATGCGATCGCCGCCGCCTGGCTGCTGTTCGCGTTTATGGGGACGGGCAGCAGTTTTCTGGCCTTTGCCGCGCTGGCGGGGAAGCATGATATCGACAACCCCGGCTATGCGCACAAGTCGCTTTATTACATTGGAGGATTAACGGAAGGAACAGAGACCATCGCGCTGTTTGTGCTGTGCAGCCTGTTTCCGGCGCATTTCGCGCTCTTTGCATGGGTGTTTGGCGCGTTGTGCTGGCTGACCACCACAACGCGCATCTGGAGCGGTTATATCACGCTGAAGTCACTTCCCCGCTAGCGTGCGCTCTCCGGTCCGCGCTCCCCGGTGGAGACCGGGTTCTGCGGATGGCTGCTCCATTCGTACCAGCCGCCGTCGTAGACGGCAACGTTCTGCCAGCCCATGGCGCGGGCGTACATAAAGGCTTCAGACGCGCGCCAGCCGGTACCACAGTAAAACGCAACGTGCTGCTCCGGCAGGATATTCCACGTTTTCCACATGGCGGCAATATCATCGGCGCTGCGCATGGTGCCATCCGGATTGTGGAAATCTTCCATGTGGGTCGCGTCGCTGCCCGCATGGCCCCAACGCGCACCGGCAATTTCACCTTTTGGCTTGATATAGCTGTAGCCGCTGGTTTCACCGATAAACTCTGGCCAGGAACGAATGCTCACCAGCGACGCGTCCTGACGGTGCAGCATTCCCCGGGCCTGCTCCATATCCACCATCAGCTGCGGCTGGCCCGGGATCGGCGCGCCAAAATCAGGGGCTGGCTTCACGTTTGCAGGCGTTCCGCGCTCAACGGGCAGGCTGGCGTCGGACCACGCCTTCCAGCCGCCATCCAGAATCCGTACATCCTTCACGCCCGCGTAGAGCATGATCTGCGCCACGCGCGCGGCGGCATACACGTCGCGACCGTACAGAATGACGGTGGTATCGTGACGGATCCCGTGCTTCGCCAGCATCGCTTTCAGCTTTTCGTCAGAGACCTTATTCCACAGCGGTTCGCTTTCCACTTCATTGGTGTCGATATAGCCCGCGTCGGGAATGTGGCTCAGGAGATAAAGCTTCGGCGCACCCCAGCCAGCCTCGATCACCTTCCACTCTCCGGCTGGTGCGGCGGTAACGGGTTTGCCCTGCTGCAACTGGTGGATCCACTGCGGATAAACCAGCTGTTCGAAATGCGCCAGACGTTGCAGACGGTCGGATTGTTGCAGGGCATCGCTCAGGGTGGAGACGTGGGTAAAGCCCGCTTTCTCCAGCCGTGTTTTGACGGTCTGGTTGTCATTATCGTTGCCATAGAGCGCAACCGGCATGTCTGGCGTAAGCCGATGCTGTTTTGCCCAGCCGCTGAGCTGTTCATCGCTCATTGCCCCAAGCCAGCTGGCAGAGAGATTAAGTGCGGCGGGCTCGTGCCCGGACGTTCCGCTCAGGGTCTGCGGCCAGCCGTTATAGAACGCACTGATGCGCGTATCAATTACCGCGCCGTTTTGCGTCTGAAGCTGAGCCAGCGTGAGGGAGTGGGGCATATCAGCCGCCGTGGAGGAGAGTGAGGCGAGGCCGCAGATCAGGGCCAGCGCGGTCAGTTGAGAAACACGTTTCATCGAAAAACCTGACGTCATTAAAAGAGGGGGGCATTGTCGTCTCTCCTGAAGCCAAAAACATTGCGTTAGCACATTATTGCCAGCGAGAAATCTCAATCACCTCGCCGCCGGGCGGAATATCGTCCTCATCATGCGTGACCAGCACCACCGGGATCCTGCGCTGGCGAGTGACCTCGAATACCCACGCCCGGAATGAGGCGCGCAGCGTTTTATCCAGTCGACTGAACGGCTCGTCGAGCAGCAATGCCTGCGGCTGGGCGAGAAGGGCGCGCAACAGGCTGACCCTGGCGCGCTCGCCGCCGGAAAGGGTCGCCGGATCGCTGGTGTAGTGGTTTGCCAGCCCGGCAGTCTCCAGGGCCTGCTCGACCGCGTTGCGGCGGGCGCGCCCGACGATGTGCGCCGGCAGCGCCAGCATCAGGTTTTGCCCCACGCTGAAGGCGTCAAACAGCAGGGCATCCTGAAACAGAATGCCGATCCCGCGCGTTTCCACGGGGACCATATCGCAGCGACGATCGTTCAGCCACAGCTCGCCGTGCGCCTTAAAATCAGCGGATAACGCCCCCACCATCCAGGCGAAAAGGGTCGATTTCCCACTCCCGGAGGGCCCCATCAGCGTGACGATCTCCCCCGCCGGGACGCGGAAGTTGACCTCATGTAAGAGCGGCGCAATGGTGAGATTTTTCACGGTCAGCATTAACGTAATCCTTGTCTGTGACGGCCCACGAGCCGGGAGAGCAGCGCGGCAAGGGCAAATACGCTGCTGGTCAACAACAACAGACCCAGCGCCCGGCTGGCGAGGATCGGAATGCTGCCGCCGCTGCTGAGGGCGACCGCCTCCGTCGTCAGGGTGGTGAAACGTCCCGCCCCCAGCCAGAGGGTAGGCATGTACTGGGCCATGCTCACGGAAAAGCCGGTGGCAAAGGCCAGCAGGGCTGGACGAACCATCAATGGGCATTTCACTAGCCAGAAAATTTTCGCCCGCCGCCAGCCCAGCGTTCTGGCAGTGAGGATAAGCCGGGGATCGAGCCGGCGCCAGGCCGGTTGTAGCACCAGGAGCATCCACGGGAGAACCCATAGCATATGGCTCCAGAGCACCGCAGCGTACTGGCCGTCGATGCCCAGCCACAGCGCCACGGCATACTGCCCGGACACGAGGGGCAGCGCCGGGAGGGCAAGCGGCAGCCAGATCCACACCGCGCCGCGCTGGGGTCCCCACTCAAGCCAGATCATGAGGATGGCCAGCGCTGTCAGGCTGGACAGCAGTCCCACTGAAAGGCTGTCGCTGACGGGGCCGATGTCGTCCCGGCGTGCCAGCATCAGCAGAACCAGCGCACAGAGCACGCAGCACAGCGGCAGTAACCCGCCCAGCACCCGTGCGGGCAGCGCACTATGCGAAGCGCGACGTACCCCGGAGGGGTCAGGCTGGGCGCGCCGCCATGCCGTCCAGAAGCCGTATCCCACCGCGGCAAGCGCCGCCAGCAGCAGGAGCAACACCAGACACAGCAGCGTTCCCTTGGTTTGCTGCTGCGCATCGCCCTGGGTGAGCCACTGCCAGGCCAGCACCGCCAGCGTAGGCGGGTTGCCCGGCCCGAGCACGATCGCCACATCCACCACGGAAAGGGACCAGGCGAGCACCGCCAGCATCACGGCGCCCAGCGCGGGGGCGATTGCCGGGAGGACGAGCCAGTTGAGCGCCTGAATTCGTCCGTAGCCGAAGGTATGCAGGACAATTTTCTGCTGTGCGAGGCGCTTTTCAGGCAGCGCGGCGTAGATTGCCCACAGAACGAACGCGCTCTCTTTGACCGCAAGCGTCAGGCCAAGCCCGATACCGTAGCGGTCAAGCTGCGGCGAACAGACTGTACAGAACCGGTAAAACTGCCCCCCTTCCGCAAACAGCAGCAGCGCGCTGGTGGCGAAGGCGACGTGCGGCACGGCTAACAGCCACGGCAAACGGGTGCTCAGGCGCTGCCAGCCTTCACCCGGCCAGAGAAGCGCAAGCAGGGTCAGGGCGATAAACAGTGAGCCCAGCGTCGCGATAAGCGCTGACACCAGCGTGGCGGCCAGCGCCTGCGGCAGCTGCGGGTCGGCAAACAGCGTCGCCCAGTTGCCGGGAGAAAACGCCGGGGCCAGCAGCATGCCGCTGGCGGGAAGCAGGGGCAGATAGATGACCGCCATTGCCGCCCAGACCAGCCCGCTTAGCGGGTTCCGTAGCGGCGAAGCCATTCCTGCTCCAGGGCGTTAACCCAGGCGGCGTGCGGTTCGGGAAGCACATCAGGCGTGCCTGAGGGGGTAAAGGCGCGAAGCTGTTTTGCCGTTTTCGCAGGCAGTTTTTCGCCATCCAGCACGCTCGGGTCACCCCAGACGTCAGGATTAGCTTTGCGGATCTGCGCCTGTGGTGACAGCAGGAAATTCGCCACCACTTTCGCGCCTGCGCTCGCGCTGGCGTTTGCCGGGATAGCGACAAAATGGACGTTGCCGATCATGCCTTTGAGAAAGCCGAAACTGTAGCTGTCGGCAGGCAGTTCACCGCTCGCCACCTTTTGCATCGCATGGGCGGGGTTAAAGGTGAGCGACAGGTTCAGACTGCCGCTGGCCAGCAGCGTATCCATGCGCGCAGGCGACGGAGGAAAATCGTTCCCTTCGCGCCACAGCAGGGGGTGCAGCGTATCAAGGTAATCCCACAGCGGCGCGGTGACCTGCGCAAAGGTACTGTCTGGCGCGTTTTTTAGCGCCTCCGGATGGGCGGTCAGCGCCAGCAGTAGCTGTTCCAGAAACGCCGTGCCGGTAAAATCCGGCGGTCGTGGATAGCTCACCTTGCCAGGGTGCTGTTGGGCGTATAGCAGCAGCGCGTGGGGATCTGCTGGTGGTGTCGGCATACTCGCTTTACGGGCGATAAAGGTTAATTGTGCGCCGCCCCATGGGGATTCCGCGCCATCGGTCGGGATGGCAAAATCTTCCGTGACCGGTTTACGGGTATCGACGTAGCGCCAGTTGGGCAGGGTTTGCGCCCAGCCGGTGAGCAGCAGGTTTGCCGCTTTCAGGTTGCGGAAGTTTTCCCCGTTTACCCAGAGCAGATCCATCGACCCGTTACTGCTACGTCCTGCGGCATGTTCCGTCTGGATCCGCTTCACCGCGTCGGCGGCATCGGCCAGATGAACGATCTTCAGGTTGATGGCGTAGTGCGTTTTCATCTCGCCGCTTACCCAGTCGAGGTAGCGGTTAACGGCCTCGTCACCGCCCCAGGCGTTAAACCAGACGGTCTGCCCGGTGGCCTGTTGCTGAATGGATTGCCAGCTCTCTGCGGCGAAGGCAGAGGTTGCCAGCAGCAGACTCGTCAGAAACGCGCAAAAACGCACCCGGCGCATAATGCCTCACTTTTTAATCGAAGGGATGTAACGGGAAAACAGCCAGCGAGTGACCAGCGGTAATAACCCTAATAGTGTAAAGGCGAACAGCAGTCCCGGCGACAGAATATCGCGCAGCGAGGTGAGTTTCCCCAGCTCGCGTCCGGCGTTCAGATAAATGACGGTGGCAGGCAGCATTGCAAGCTGGCTGACCCACCAGTAGTGACGCACCCTGAGACGGGTTAGCCCCATCAGCAAATTGACCAGAAAGAACGGGAACAACGGTATCAGGCGCAGGGCAAAAAGGTAGCGCGCGCCGTCGCGATCCATTCCCGCATCTATCGTGCTCATCTGTGCGGCAAAGCGCCGTTGCACCCAGTCTCGAAGCAGATAACGGCTGACGAGCATGGCAAGCGTGGCGCCGAGCGTCGAGGCAAATGACACCAACAGCGTCGCCTCCCACAGGCTGAAAAGCGCCCCGCCGAGCAGCGTCAGAAGCGCGGCTCCGGGGATCGATAGCGCGGAGAGCAGAACGTAAACCGCAAAATAGAACAGCGCGCTCTGAAGGGGCGCTTGCTCCACACGAGCGAGCAACGTTTGCTGGTGTATTTTTAGCGTGTCGAGGGAGAGCATGCCCGGTGGAAGCAAAACAACAATTAAAACAAATGCGCCCAGAAGGGCGCACAGGAGACTGATTTTTTTAATATTCACTGAAGTTTACAGCTTGAACGTTGCCCATACCGGCGCATGGTCGGACGGCTTTTCCATGCTGCGGATGTCATAGTCGATACCGGTTTCGATGCAGCGTTCGGCCAGGGGGGCGCTCGCCAGCAGCAGATCAATACGCAGGCCCCGGTTGTCATCGAAGCCTTTAGAGCGGTAGTCAAACCACGAGAAACGGTCCTGCGTTTCCGGGTTAGCCGTGCGGAAAGTATCCACCAGCCCCCAACCCAGCAGGCGCTCCATCCACTCGCGCTCCTCCGGCAGGAAAGAGCATTTGCCGGTGCGCAGCCAGCGCTTACGGTTCTCTTCGCCAATACCGATATCCAGATCCGTCGGGCTGATATTCATGTCGCCCATGATAAGCACCGGGTTTTCTTTTTTGAGTTCGGTTGTCAGGTAGTTTTGCAGATCCTGATAAAACTTCGCTTTGGCCGGGAATTTGGTTTCATGATCGCGGCTTTCACCCTGCGGGAAATAGCCGTTGATGACGGTCACATTGCCGAGTGCGGAAGGAATTTCCGCCATGATGATGCGGCGCTGCGCCTCTTCACCGTCACCCGGGAAGCCACGGCGCACCGACACCGGCGTATCTTTGGTCAGCAGCGCAACGCCGTAGTGGCCTTTCTGACCGTGGTAAAAAACGTTATAGCCCAGCTTCGCTACCTCTTCGAGCGGGAACATATCGTCGTGAACTTTTGTCTCCTGCAAGCCGATCACATCTGGCTGATGTTGCTCAACAATCGCTTCAAGCTGGTGAGGGCGGGCACGCAGGCCGTTGATATTAAAAGAGACAAATTTCATAGTCGCTGCCAATGCAAGGTGAATAGTGCAAGGATGGTAGCAGAATTTACGTCGTCTGTTATCCGCTTCGCCCAATTACTGCGACAGATAATGCCAACGGTGCAATATTTGCACCATTTCGGCGCGTTTTGCCCTCGAACAGGGCGTAAACGACCGATAAATTTCGCGAGCGATCACAATTCCAGAATTATATTTGGCCTCTGCATACTCTTTCTTGTTTTCATGCGGCAAAGCGCCGCTTGTCGTAAAAATATTCACTATTTATGCATTATAAGTGAATAACTCCATATTGTAACTCATTGATATTCTGTTACCCAAACCCATTTATGCATTTTTATCGCTGGCTGGCACGAACGCTGCAATCTACATTCACAGTGCAAACACTCAATTATTTAACATTTAAACAACCTTTTATTTACCGGATGAGGTCGCTATGTCTCTGTCAGTTACGCGTGAAAATTTCGATGAATGGATGATGCCGGTATACGCTCCGGCGGCTTTTATTCCGGTACGTGGGGAAGGCTCTCGCCTGTGGGATCAGCAGGGCAAAGAGTATATCGACTTTGCAGGTGGGATTGCGGTGAATGCGCTGGGGCATGCAAACCCGGCGTTGCGGCAGGCGCTGAATGACCAGGCGGCGAAATTCTGGCATACCGGCAACGGTTATACCAACGAACCGGCATTGCGTCTGGCGAAGAAGCTGATCGACGCCACCTTCGCAGAAAAAGTCTTTTTCTGTAACTCCGGCGCGGAAGCGAACGAAGCGGCGCTGAAGCTGGCGCGCAAATATGCGCACGATAAATTCGGCGCGCATAAGAGCGGCATCGTAGCCTTTAAAAATGCTTTCCATGGCCGCACACTGTTTACCGTCAGTGCGGGCGGTCAGCCCTCATATTCTCAGGATTTTGCGCCGCTGCCGCCGGATATCCGTCATGCGGCGTATAACGATTTACACTCTGCCAGCGAGCTGATTGACGACACCACCTGTGCGGTGATTGTCGAGCCCATGCAGGGGGAAGGCGGCGTCATGCCCGCCCAGAAAGCGTTCCTGCAAGGGCTGCGCGAGCTGTGCGATCGGCATAACGCGGTCCTGATTTTTGACGAAGTCCAGACCGGCGTGGGCCGCACGGGTGAGCTGTATGCCTACATGCACTATGGCGTGACCCCGGATGTGCTCTCAACAGCCAAAGCGCTCGGCGGCGGTTTCCCGGTGGGGGCGATGCTGACCACCGAAAAATTCGCCAGCGTGATGACCGTGGGCACTCATGGCACCACATACGGCGGCAACCCGCTGGCAACCGCTGTCGCCGGACAGGTGCTGGATATCATCAACACCCCTGAGGTGCTGAACGGCGTGAAGCAGCGTCACCAGTGGTTTGTTGAGCGACTCACGGCCATTAACAGCAAAACTGGCCTGTTCAAAGAGATCCGCGGCCTGGGGCTGTTAATAGGCTGTGAGCTTGCCCCTGAGTTTGCCGGCAAAGCGAAGCTGATTTCACAGGAAGCGGCAAAGCAGGGCGTAATGGTGCTGATTGCCGGTGCTAACGTGGTGCGCTTTGCCCCTGCGCTGATCGTCAGCGAGGAAGAGGTCAGAACTGGCTTAGATCGTTTTGCGCTGGCCTGCGAACAGGTGAAGTCCGGGGTGTCATCATGATGGTCATCCGTCCCGTTGCGCACGGCGATCTCGCCGGGCTTATGCAGCTTGCCGGTAAGACAGGGGGCGGGCTGACCTCGCTGCCTGCCGATGAAAAAACGCTGTCGGCGCGCATTGAGCGCGCCCTGCAAACCTGGCAGGGGACGTTGCCAAAAAGCGAACAGGGCTATGTGTTCGTGCTGGAAGATACCGACACGGGGACCGTGGCGGGGATTTGCGCTATCGAGGTGGCCGTCGGGCTTAATGATCCGTGGTACAACTACCGCGTCGGCACGATGGTCCACGCTTCGAAAGAGCTGAACGTTTACAACGCGCTGCCGACGCTCTTCCTCTGTAATGACCATACCGGCGCCAGCGAACTCTGCACCCTGTTTCTCGATCCGGACTGGCGCAAAGAGGGCAACGGTTATCTGCTCTCCAAATCGCGCTTTATGTTTATGGCCGCCTTTCGCGACCGCTTCAACGAAAAAGTGGTCGCGGAGATGCGCGGCGTGATTGATGAGACGGGCTACTCGCCGTTCTGGGAGAGTCTGGGCGAACGATTCTTCTCCATGGAATTTAGCCGGGCGGATTACCTGTGCGGCACCGGTCAGAAGGCGTTTATCGCCGAGTTGATGCCGAAGCATCCTATTTATACCCATTTCCTAACGCCAGAAGCGCAGGCGGTGATCGGCGAAGTTCACCCGCAAACCGCCCCGGCCCGCGCGGTGCTGGAGAAAGAGGGATTTCGCTACCGTAACTACGTCGACATCTTCGACGGCGGCCCGACGCTGGAATGCGACATTGACCGCGTTCGCGCCATCCGTAAAAGCCGCCTGGTTGAGGTTTCAGAAGGCCAGCCCGCGCCGGGCGAGTGGCCAGCCTGCCTGGTCTCGAACGAGAATTACACCAACTTCCGCGCCATGCTGGTGCGAACCAACCCATCATGCGAGCGTCTGGTACTGACGGCTGCGCAACTGGATGCCCTGAAATGTAACGCTGGCGACACGGTTCGCCTGGTGCGGCTCTGCCCTGAGGAGAAAACAGCATGACTCTATGGATTAACGGTGACTGGGTTACGGGCGAAGGTGACGCGCGGACAAAAACTAACCCGGTCGGCCAGGAGGTGCTCTGGTCTGGGAACGACGCAAGCGCCGGGCAGGTTGAGCAGGCCTGTCAGGCTGCACGCCGCGCGTTTCCGGCGTGGGCGAAACGGCCATTCTCCGAGCGCCAGGCGCTGGTTGAGAAATTTGCTGCGCTGCTGGAGGCCAATAAAGCCGAGCTGACCCGCATCATTGCCTGCGAAACCAGTAAGCCGCGCTGGGAGGCAACAACCGAAGTCACGGCGATGATCAACAAAATTGCGATATCGGTGAAGGCGTACCATACCCGCACCGGCGAGCAGCATACCGAGATGCCAGACGGCGCGGCCACGCTGCGCCACCGTCCGCACGGTGTACTGGCGGTGTTTGGCCCGTATAACTTCCCCGGGCATCTGCCGAACGGGCACATTGTGCCTGCGCTGCTGGCGGGGAATACTGTCATCTTCAAGCCGAGTGAGTTAACCCCCTTAACCGGAGAAGCAGTGGTAAAACTCTGGGAGCAGGCGGGGCTGCCGCCGGGGGTGCTGAATCTGGTGCAGGGCGGGCGTGAAACCGGTCAGGCGCTGAGTGCGCTGAGCGACATTGACGGTCTGCTGTTTACCGGCAGTGCCGGAACGGGCTATCAGCTGCATCGTCAGCTGGCGGGGCAACCGGAAAAAATTCTGGCGCTGGAGATGGGCGGCAACAACCCACTGATTGTGGAAGATCCGGAGGATATCAATGCCGCGGTCCACTTGACCATTCAGTCGGCGTTCATTACCGCCGGACAGCGCTGCACATGCGCCCGCCGCCTGCTGGTTAAGCGCGGCGCGCAGGGGGATGCGTTCCTGAAGCGTCTGGTGGAGGTGAGCGCGCGTCTGGTTCCCGCGAAATGGGATGCCGAGCCGCAGCCGTTTATCGGCGGGCTGATCTCCGTGCAGGCGGCGCTGAACGTACTGAAAGCGTGGCAGGAGCACGTGGCGCGCGGGGCGAAAACCCTGCTGGAGCCGAAGCTGGTTCAGCCGGGCACGTCGCTGCTGACGCCGGGGATTATTGAGATGAGTGCGACGAGCAACGTGCCGGATGAAGAGGTCTTTGGCCCGCTGCTGTGCGTCTGGCGCTATGACGATTTTGAGTCGGCGATCGAGATGGCCAACAATACCCGCTACGGCCTGTCGAGCGGCCTGATATCGCCGCATCGCGAGAAATTCGACCAGCTGCTGCTGGAAGCGCGCGCCGGGATCGTGAACTGGAACAAACCGCTGACCGGTGCGGCGAGCACTGCGCCGTTTGGTGGCGTAGGGGCGTCGGGCAACCATCGCGCCAGCGCCTGGTATGCCGCCGATTACTGCGCGTGGCCGATGGCAAGCCTGGAAACCCCGGCGCTGACGCTGCCGGAGACGTTGAATCCGGGGCTGGATTTTACAGAGGGTGACGCCCATGAAAGCGCGTGAGGTTAACTTTGACGGCCTCGTGGGGCTGACGCACCACTATGCCGGGCTGTCGTTCGGTAATGAAGCCTCGACGAAGCACCGTTTCCAGGTCTCGAACCCGAAGCTGGCGGCGAAGCAGGGGCTACTGAAAATGAAGGCGCTGTCCGATGCCGGTTTCCCGCAGGCGGTGATCCCGCCGCAGGAGCGCCCAAACGTGGCCGTGCTGCGCCAGCTGGGATTCAGCGGTACGGATGAACAGGTGGTGGAAAAAGCAGGCACGCAGACGCCACACCTGCTTTCGGCTGCCAGTTCAGCCTCCTCGATGTGGGTGGCGAATGCCGCCACCGTAGCGCCGTCGGCGGATACGCTGGACGGCAAAGTGCATCTGACCGTTGCTAACCTGAACAACAAATTCCACCGCGCCAGCGAAGCGGAGACCACCAGGCGCGTGCTGCGCGCCATTTTTAATCATGATGCGCATTTTGAGGTGCATTCGGCGCTGCCGCAGGTTGCGATGTTTGGCGATGAAGGGGCGGCAAACCACAACCGTCTGGGCGGCGACTATGGCGATCCGGGTTTACAGCTGTTTATCTATGGACGGGAAGAGGGCGGCCACGCCGCGCCGGTTCGTTATCCGGCGAGACAAACCTTAGCCGCAAGCCAGGCGGTTGCGCGGCTGAACCAGGTTAATCCTTCTCAGGTGATTTTTGCCCAGCAAAATCCGCAGGTGATCGACCAGGGCGTGTTTCATAACGACGTCATTGCCGTTTCCAACCGTCAGGTGCTGTTCTGCCACGAGCAGGCGTTTGCCCATCAGGAAAAGTTGCTGGCCACGCTGCGCGAACGCGTGCCGGGATTTATGCCGATTCAGGTGCCCACGCAGGCGGTAAGCGTGCAGGAGGCGGTCGAAACGTATCTGTTCAACAGCCAGCTGCTGAGCCGGGATGACGGCAGCATGATGCTGGTGCTGCCGCAGGAGTCCCGAAACCATCAGGGCGTCTGGCGCTATCTCAGCGAACTGGTGCAGGCGGATAACCCGATTGATGAACTGCGCGTGTTTGATCTTCGGGAAAGTATGGCCAACGGCGGGGGACCGGCGTGCCTGCGACTACGCGTGGTGTTAACGCCGGAGGAATTGCAGGCCGTGAATCCGGCGGTGATGATGAACGACACGCTGTTCAATACCCTCAATGACTGGGTGGACCGCTATTATCGCGACCGTCTGGTTCAGGCCGATCTGGTTGATCCGCAGCTGCTGCGCGAAGGCCGCGAAGCGCTGGATGCATTATCAACCATCCTGCAACTGGGATCGGTTTATCCGTTCCAGCGCTAAGGAGACGATATGGAAAACTTACTGGCGCTGACGCTGGCCGAAGATACACCGGAGCGGCAAGAGGGGGCAGGCCCTTCGTTCCACTGGCGATGGCTGGGGCCGGGCGTGCTTGAACTGACGCCGACGGGGAAATATAACCTGTCGCTGCTGCTTTCTACCGGCATTCACGGAAACGAAACCGCGCCCGTGGAGATTGTCGAACTATTGCTGCGCGCGCTGTATCGCGCAGAGATCACGCTGCACTGCCGTCTGCTGGTGGTACTGGGAAATCCGCCTGCGCTGGCGCAAAATAAACGGTACCTCGTGAGCGACATCAACCGCATGTTTGGTGGTCGCTGGGCGCAGTTTCCACAGAGTGATGAGACGACTCGCGCGCAATGGCTGGAGAAGGTGGTCACGGCGTTTTTTGCCGGGGCGGGGGAAACGCGCTGGCACCTTGATCTGCATACGGCCATTCGCGCCTCGTACCACGTGCGTTTTGGCGTGTTACCGCAGCGTCATCAGCCGTGGGATGAGGCGTTTCTGACCTGGCTTGGCGACGCGGGGCTGGAGGCGCTGGTTTTCCACCAGACGCCAGGCGGCACTTTTACCCACTTCACCTGCGAAAATGTTGGCGCGTTATCCTGCACCCTGGAGCTCGGAAAAGCGCTGCCTTTCGGGCAAAACGACCTGACGCGTTTTGCCCCTACGCATCAGGCGCTTCGGGCGTTGCTCGCCGGGGTTGCGCCGGAACCCTCCCGGGAACCCGTTGTGCGCTATCGGGTCGTGCAGCAGATCACGCGTCAAAGCGAGGCTTTCCAGCTTCATATGGCACCCCATACGCTGAACTTTACGCCGTTTCGCCAGGGCGTCCTGCTGGCGGAAGATGGTGAGACGCGCTATACGGTACAGAAATCCACGGAATATGTTTTATTTCCTAATCCGTCGGTCGCGTTTGGTTTGCGAGCAGGTCTGATGCTGGAAAAAATGCCCTGATCTTCTCCCCTCGCGCAGACCGGAGGGGAAATGAAGAATAAATTTCTTAACGTTAAAAGCGCTCTGGTATTGTTTGCGGAATATTCCTGGAGAATTGCTTTATTATTAAACGGCACTTCGCTATACTTCTCCATAATCTCTTTAAAATCATCCTGTTGAATATTTTTGTTTCATCTCTCCACGCTTTTTCCTTAATTTCTCCACAATTGGCGAAAAGTTGTTTTTTACACTTTCATTGTTTTACCGTTGCTCTGACTAATTGACGATAAACGCCGTAAAGTTAATCTCGTCAACACGGCATAGCGCCGAAGAATAACTGAAAGTAAGGAAAGACATTATGCGTAAATTAACTGCACTGTTTGTTGCCTCTACCCTGGCTCTGGGCGCTACCAGCATGGCGTTCGCCGCCGATACCGCGACCACTACCGCCGCGCCGACGGAAGGCAAAATGATGATGCATCATAAAGGCAAGCCGGGTATGCACCATGAGATGATGATGTTTAAAGATCTGAACCTCACCGATGCGCAGAAGCAGCAGATCCGCGACATCATGAAAAGCCAGCGTGACCAGATGAAACGTCCTCCGCTGGAAGAGCGCCGCGCAATGCATGACATCATTGCCAGCGACAGCTTCGATAAAGCAAAAGCGGAAGCGCAGATCGACAAAATGGCCGAGCAGCATAAAGCACGCATGCTGGCCCACATGGAAACCCAGAACAAGATTTACAACATTCTGACGCCGGAACAGAAAAAGCAATTTAATGCCAATTTTGAGAAGCGTCTGACAGAACGTGCAGCGCCGGAAGGTAAAATGCCTGCACCAACCGAATAATCGGTTCACTCTCTTAAGACCGCCGGGCTCCTGTCTACAAAAGCGAAAACGCTGTGGACAGGACCGGCGGTTTTTCTTTTATCCCATGCCTAAGGTCTGGCCTGACTGCTGCCGATAATACGTCTGTGAAAATGCCCTGGCGCACGGTGCGTCCTTCAGGAGTGGTCATGGAATTCTTTGATATCCGTAAAATGCCGGTCAGTCTCTGGCGTAATGGTGCGGGTGAGACGCGTGAGATTTGCTGTTTTCCTCCCGCGACGCGGGATTTTTTCTGGCGGGCCAGTATTGCCTCCATCGCCAGTAACGGCGAATTCTCCGCGTTCCCGGGCGTTGACCGGGTGATTACGCTGCTGGAAGGCGGCGAGGTGACCCTGGATGCAGGCAGGGCGTTTTGTCATACCCTGAAGCATCACCAGCCTTACCGATTTGCGGGCGATCTGGCGGTGAAAGCCGTGCTCACAGAGGGGCAGATGTCGATGGACTTCAACATCATGACCCGACGGGATTGCTGCCAGGCAAAGGTGCGCGTTGCTACCCGAACGTTCACTACCTTCGCGTCACGCGGTGGGGTGGTCTTTGTATTAAGTGGCGCCTGGCAACTGGGCGACAAATTACTGACCGCCGATCAGGGTGCCAGCTGGGAAGCGGGCAGTCATACCCTCCGTTTACTGGAAACGAAGGGGTCGCTGCTGTTCAGTGAAATTACCTGGCTGCCGGGTCACTGAGGACGATGATCTCATGTTTTCCGGTTAATAGTGGCTTACAGAGAATTTTGTAACCATCCTGATCGAACCCGGCAGGGGTGCGCAGCAGGGCGGTAGCGTCATCCAGGCTTTCAACGGCGCCAAGCCAGAGCCAGTTGCGGATGATGTGATAATGCGTCATCGCATCGCGGGTTTCTTTCAGCGCCACCGCGCCTTCCCACGGCCAGCAGTTAACGCTGATAGAGGCCAGGCCCGCCATAAACCGGGCATGATGTTCTTCAACGCTCTCTTTTCCACAACACGCCCCGGCGCAGCGTTTCAGCGCGGAGCGGAAACAGGCGCGACCGCGGGTGGTGGCTTCCAGTCCTAACAGGCCGTAACAAAGCTGTAATTCATCAGCCAGGGATTGCAGGGTTTGCAGTGCGGCACGTTTGTTGGCAAACAGACCGTAAAGATTGGGTTCATGCGAAAAATCCACTTCCCGGGCATAAACAACCTGCGGTTTTCCTGCGTTAACCTGCAAGGAACACAGCTGGCGGTTGCGGCGCAGGCGTTTGTTAAACAGCGGCTGCTGTTCCTTGATGAGCCGGGCTTCGAGCAGAAGCGCGCCCAGTTCGCCTGCCGTCTCGATCCAGGTGATCCGCCGGGACTGCCTGAGCATCGATGCTTCATCCGGCGTACGCAGGTGCGACATCACCCGGCTGCGGATATTCACGCTTTTGCCGATATAGAGCGGCATGGTATCGCTGTCGCCGTGGAAGAAATAGACGCCAGGCTGTTTAGGCAGAGCCTCAAGCCAGGGGCGAAGATGCTCGGGATATTCGTAGATAGCCGCCGCTTCAAACTCAAGACGCGGGGCGGATTGACGCCTGCTCACATACTGCTCCATATACTGTTCAGGCATACAGTGTAGCAGGTGTTCGGTGGTTAAAAAAGAGCCGGGTGGCGGTTACGCCTTACCCGGCCTGTAAAACTGAGTTACCGTTTTGCTTTTACTTTTTCCAGAAATCATCAAACACCGTAATCGGCGGACGGCGCTTGTGCTCGGTTTTCAGATACCAGCCTTCGATAATTTTGGCGGTACCTTCGTCGAGCGTTTTGCCTTCCAGATAATCATCAATGTTGTCATATGTGACGCCCAGCGCGGCTTCATCCGGCAGGGAAGGGCGATCGTCCTCCAGGTCCGCCGTTGGCGCCTTCTTATACAGGTGCTCCGGGCAGCCCAGCGCCGCCAGCAGCTGCTTGCCCTGACGCTTGTTCAGGCGGAAGAGGGGGTTGATATCCGTGCCGCCATCGCCGTATTTGGTGAAGAAGCCGGTGATGGCTTCCGCGGCGTGGTCGGTGCCGACGACGACCCCTTTGGTCATCCCTGCGATACTGTACTGCGCTTTCATGCGCTCACGGGCTTTCTCGTTGCCGCGAACAAAATCGCTCAGTTCAATACCGGCTTCACGCAAGGCCTGCTCGCTTGCCAGTACCGAACCTTTGATGTTTACGGTAAGAACACGGTCCGGCTGAATAAACGCGATCGCATCCTGACAGTCCTGCTCGTCAGCCTGCACGCCATACGGCAGACGTACGGCAATAAATTGCAGCGCGGTGTCACCGGTCTCGTCACGCAGCTCGGAGATGGCCATCTGGCTCAGCTTGCCGGCCAGAGTGGAATCCTGACCGCCGCTGATACCCAGCACCAGCGTCTTCAGGAAAGGGTGTGCAGACAGGTAAGCTTTCAAAAAATCAACGCTACGACGGATCTCTTCATTGGCATCAATCGCAGGTTTCGCGCCCAGCGCCTGAATAATTTCTTGTTGCAGAGCCATTACGCCCTCCCTATGCAGAACCAAACAGAAAGTGTGATCTGTTAAAACTAACCCTTTGTCGGGGAAACGACAAGGATCACAGTTTTGAGTGTACTGTTTTACAGCGATTTAGCAGCTTACCGTTGTTTTATTAGAATTTTCCGAAATTCGTCTGGCGTAACTCGCAAAGTTGAACAATAGTAATTTTTATCCCATGCTTAGTTAACACGCTGATAAACAAGAGGACGGAATATGAACAAGAACGTAGCAGGAATTTTAAGCGCAGCGGCGGTACTGACTATGCTGGCAGGGTGTACAGCTTACGATCGCACCAAAGATCAGTTCACACAGCCAGTGGTAAAAGACGTCAAAAAAGGCATGACGCGTTCCCAGGTTGCAGCCATTGCCGGTAAACCTTCTTCAGAAGTTACTATGATCCACGCGCGTGGTACCTGCCAGACCTATATTCTGGGTCAACGTGATGGTAAGGCAGAGACCTACTTTGTCGCCCTGGATGATACGGGTCACGTGATCAATTCTGGTTACCAGACCTGTGCCGAATACGACACCGACCCACAGGCACCTAAGGCACAGTAAGCCTGCTTGCCTGAGAGCGTTAACTAACCGGCCGGAAGGCCGGTTTTTTTATGCATACGTGAATCTTATTTCTTGGCGCGAATTATTTGCCTGAAATGTGAAGGTAGTCAACAAGCCAGGTCAATGAGAGACAATTTCAGTCTATCCAGAATTATCCCCTCCCTGTACCATTGCGTATACTCACTTCAACGATAAACAATGTTCAGCACACTGCCCGTCAGCCAGGATAGCGAGTCGAGTGATAGCGAGACGGCGGGTAGCCAAACAAGAGGGAAGTTATCATGGAAAAGAAACATATCTATCTGTTTTGCTCTGCGGGCATGTCCACTTCGCTGCTGGTTTCCAAAATGCGCGCGCAGGCCGAAAAATATGAAGTCCCTGTGGTGATTGAGGCGTTTCCGGAAACGCTGGCGGGCGAGAAGGGCCAGACAGCAGACGTTATTTTACTCGGGCCGCAAATCGCTTATATGCTGCCAGAAATTCAACGTCTGCTACCCAATAAGCCGGTCGAAGTGATCGATTCCGTTTTATACGGCAAGATTGATGGTTTAGGTGTATTAAAAGCTGCCGTTGCGGCGATTAAAAAAGCTGCTAATTAATTTTTTATTTTTCCCGTCAAAGAGTTATTTCACACACAATCTGCCGTAACGATCGTTGCGGCCTTTAAGGGTATTTTCCTATGAGTAAAGTCATCGCTTCACTTGAAAAGGTACTCCTTCCTTTTGCTGTTAAAATAGGAAAGCAGCCTCACGTTAATGCCATCAAGAACGGCTTTATTAAATTAATGCCGTTGACATTAGCCGGGGCAATGTTCGTTTTAATTAACAACGTTTTTCTGAGCTTTGGAGAAGGTTCCTTTTTTTATTCATTAGGAATTAGGTTAGATGCTTCAACTATTGACACCCTTAATAGTTTAAAAGCCATTGGCGGCAATGTATACAACGGTACGTTGGGTATTATGTCGCTAATGGCGCCTTTCTTTATTGGAATGGCGCTGGCGGAAGAGCGTAAAGTGGATCCGCTGGCGGCAGGCTTACTGTCCATTGCCGCGTTCATGACCGTCACACCGTACAGCGTGGGCGACGCTTATGCCGTTGGCGCCAACTGGCTGGGTGGGGCAAACATCATTTCCGGTATTATTATCGGGCTGGTGGTGGCCGAAATGTTCACCTTCATTATTCGCCGTAACTGGGTTATCCGCTTGCCGGATAGCGTTCCGGCCTCTGTTTCTCGTTCATTTTCCGCGTTGATTCCGGGCTTCATTATTCTCTCCATCATGGGGATTATTGCCTGGGCGCTCTCTCACTGGGGAACTAACTTCCACCAGATCATTATGGACTCTATCTCAACGCCGCTGGCGTCGATGGGTAGCGTGGTCGGTTGGGCGTATGTCATCTTTACCTCCCTGCTGTGGTTCTTCGGCGTGCATGGTTCACTGGCACTGGCGGCGCTGGACAGCGGTATTATGACCCCATGGGCACTGGAAAACGTCGCGCTTTACCAGCAGTACGGCTCCGTCGATGCGGCGCTGGCGGCCGGTAAAACCTTCCATGTGTGGGCGAAGCCGATGCTTGACTCCTATATCTTCCTGGGCGGTACCGGGGCGACGTTGGGTCTGATCATCGCGGTCTTTATTGTCTCTCGCCGCGCTGACCATCGTCAGGTTGCGAAGTTGGCCCTGCCGTCAGGCATCTTTCAGATTAACGAGCCGATCCTGTTTGGTCTGCCAATTATCATGAACCCGGTGATGTTCATTCCCTTCATCCTGGTTCAGCCGCTGCTGGCCGCGATTACGCTGACGGCGTACTACCTGGGCATTATCCCGCCGGTGACCAACATTGCGCCGTGGACGATGCCGGCTGGTCTGGGCGCGTTCTTCAACACCAATGGTAGCGTGGCCGCCTTCCTGCTGGCGATATTCAACCTCGGGATTGCAACCCTGCTCTACATGCCGTTCGTGGCGATTGCGAACAAGGCCGCAACGGTTATCGATGAAGAAGAGAGCGAAGAGGATATCGCCCTCGCACTGAAATTCTAAAATTGCACGGCGCGGGGCAACCCGCGCCAGCGGAAAGGAGCTTAAAAAATGTTAGATTTAGAGAGTATCGTTGCCGAAGAAACCGCAGAGAACGATCTGGAAGAGGTGGTGATGGGCCTCATCATCAACTCCGGGCAGGCACGCAGCCTGGCGTATGCGGCGCTTAAGCAGGCTAAGCAGGGCGACTTCGTTGCCGCGAAAACCATGATGGAGCAGTCCCGTACGGCGTTAAACGAAGCGCATCTGGTGCAGACGAAGCTTATCGAAAGCGACCAGGGCGAAGGGAAGATGAAAGTGAGTCTGGTGCTGGAACATGCGCAGGATCATCTGATGACCTCCATGCTGGCACGCGAGCTGGTAGCGGAGCTCATCGAGCTTCACGAGAAGATGCAATAAGTCAGGATGAAGTAGCAGGAGGTCAGCACGATGGAAATCAAAACCGCACATGAGCAGCAGCTGTTTAATGGCAAGAATTTTCACGTGGTGATTTACAACAAAACGGAGAGCGCCAGCGGTCTGCACCAGCATGACTACTACGAGTTCACGATTGTTCTGACCGGCCGCTACTATCAGGAGATCAACGGTAAGCGCGTCCTGCTTGAGCGTGGCGATTTCGTCTTCCTGCCGATGGGATCTTATCACCAGAGCTTTTATGAGTTTGGTGCGACGCGCATTCTGAACGTAGGCGTGAGCAGGCGTTTCTTCGAGAAGCATTATCTGCCGCTGGTGCCGTTCTGCTTTGTGGCGTCACAGGTGTATCGCGTTAAAAATGAGTTTATGACCTGGATTGAAACGGTTATCGCCTCGCTGAATTTCCGCGACAATGAATTTGATGAATTTATTGAAACCGTGACGTTCTACGTCATGAATCGCCTCCGCCATCACCGTGAAGAACAGCAGGTGGTGGATGATATTCCTCAGTGGCTGCGTAGTACCGTGGAGCTGATGCACGACAAAGGACAGTTCAGCGATAACGCCCTGGAGAATATGGTGGCGCTGTCGGGTAAATCGCAGGAATATTTGACGCGCGCCACGCAGCGTTATTACCGTAAAACGCCTGTGCAAATTATTAATGAAATCCGCATTAACTTTGCCAAAAAACAGCTGGAAATTACTAATTACTCTGTCACCGATATCGCTTACGAATCGGGTTACAGCAGTCCCAGTCTGTTTATTAAAACCTTTAAAAAATTGACTTCATTCACACCGAACAGTTACCGCAAAAATTTAACGGTAATTAATTAACTTTCGGCGGTTTATCCGCCAGGAACAGTGACGTAATGGCTTGCCCAAATAGCGGGAAGAGCACGCTATACCTTGCAGGCGATTAACCTGATACGCTAAGGGAGATATTATGCAACAGAAATTAAAAGTCGTAACCATTGGTGGCGGCAGCAGCTATACCCCGGAATTACTTGAAGGTTTCCTGAAACGGTATCATGAATTACCGGTCAGCGAATTATGGCTGGTGGATGTTGAAGAAGGTCAGGAGAAGCTGAATATTATTTTTGAACTGTGCAAACGCATGGTTGAAAAAGCGGGCGTGCCCTTAACCGTGCATAAAACGCTGGATCGTCGCCTGGCACTGAAAGATGCTGACTTCGTGACCACGCAGCTGCGCGTCGGCCAGCTGAAGGCGCGTGAGCTGGACGAGCGCATTCCGCTGAGCCACGGTTATCTGGGCCAGGAAACCAACGGGGCAGGTGGCCTGTTTAAAGGCCTGCGTACTATTCCGGTCATTTTTGACATCATTAAAGACGTGGAGGAGATCTGCCCGAACGCCTGGGTGATCAACTTTACCAACCCGGCCGGGATGGTCACCGAGGCAGTCTATCGCCATACCGGTTTCAAACGCTTTATCGGCGTCTGCAATATTCCGATTGGCATGAAGATGTTCATCCGCGATGTACTGGAACTGACCGAGCACGATGATCTGTCCATTGACCTGTTCGGCCTGAATCACATGGTCTTTATCAAAGATGTGATTGTGAACGGGCAATCGCGCTTTGCGGAACTGCTCGACGGCGTCGCCTCTGGTCGCCTGACTGCGGCCTCGGTGAAAAACATCTTCGATCTGCCGTTCAGCGAAGGGCTGATCCGCTCCCTGAATCTGCTGCCGTGCTCGTATCTGCTTTACTACTTCAAGCAGAAAGAGATGCTGGCCATTGAAATGGGCGAATACTACAAAGGTGGCGCACGCGCTCAGGTTGTGCAGAAAGTAGAGAAGCAGCTGTTTGATTTGTATAAAGATCCGAACCTGAACGTCAAACCGAAAGAGCTGGAGCAGCGCGGCGGGGCATACTATTCGGATGCGGCGTGTGAAGTGATTAACGCCATTTACAATGACAAGCAGGCCGAGCACTATGTGAACGTTCCCCATCACGGGCACATCGACAATATCCCGGCAGACTGGGCCGTTGAGATGACCTGCATCCTTGGACGCGAGGGTGCAAAACCGCATCCCCGCATTACCCACTTCGACGATAAGGTGATGGGGCTGATTCACACCATCAAAGGCTTTGAAGTGGCGGCGAGCAATGCTGCCCTGAGCGGCGAACTGAATGACGTGCTGCTGGCGCTGAATCTCAGCCCGCTGGTGCATTCTGACCGTGACGCTGAAAAACTCGCGAGTGAGATGATCCTGGCGCATGAAAAATGGCTACCAAACTTTGCTGCAACGGTTGAGAAACTGAAACTCACACACCGTTAAGAGGAGGCGCGATGGAAAACCTGCTGATCGTCAATGCCGATGATTTTGGCCTGTCAAAAGGGCAGAACTACGGCATTATTGAAGCCTGTCGCCGGGGCGTCGTGACCTCTACAACAGCGCTCATCAACGGTGAGGCGGTGGAACATGCGGCGCAGTTAAGCCGTGAGCTGCCCGAGCTGGGCGTGGGCATGCACTTTGTGCTGACGCTTGGGTTGCCCCTTTCACCGATGCCGGGTCTGACGCGCGAGGGACAACTGGGGAAATGGATTTGGGAAATGGCGGAGCAGGACGCTCTGCCGCTCGATGAGATTGCCCGCGAGCTGGAGTGCCAGTTTAACCGCTTTGTGGATGTGTTTGGCCGCGAACCTACCCATATTGACAGCCATCATCATGTGCATATGATCCCGGCGATTTTCCCGCTTGTGGCAGAGTTTGCGCAACGTAAAGGCGTGGCGATGCGCGTGGATCGTGAGGTGCGCGGGTTGCCGGACGTCGCGGTGACGTCAACGGAGGGGTTCAGCAGCGCATTTTATGGCGACGAGATCGACGAAGCGCTGTTCCTGAAGGTGCTGGATGACTCCGCCGCAAAAGGGGAGCGCTCGCTTGAGGTAATGGCGCACCCGGCGTTTGTCGATGAGATAGTACGTAAGAGCGCCTACTGCTGGCCGCGTCTGGCAGAACTGGATGTGCTGACATCGGCGTCGTTAAAGTATGCGATTGCCGAGCGTGGGTATCGTCTGGGGACGTTCAGGGATCTTTGAGGCAAAGCCCGGTGGCGAGGTAAAAGCAAAACGGTAACCTTTTGGTTACCGTTTTTATTGTTTTCTCCCTCTCCCAGGGGAGAGGGCCGGGGTGAGGGCTTCAGGTTTTTTACGCCGGTATCTGGTCAATCTTACTGCTGCGCGACCACACGCGGTGCGCGGCGAGCAGGTCAAACAACCGGGTCATAAACGCATCATCGACGTTATCACCTTCGACAATGCCTTCTTCCCCTTGATCCGGTACCTTCAGCAGAGTTTTAAACTTCCGCGCATCGCCTGCCAGAGCGATTGGCTTCAGGTGCTTATAGGCTTCCAGCAGATAATAGGCGGCATCACCGTTACCGAGCAGGCTCTCAACGTCGCCGCACGGCATAATCACCGCATCAACCGTCAGCGACGGTGCTCCGGCGAAGGTCGCGGCAATCGGCAGGACGGAGCTATCATCGGCCGTCACTTCACCCATGCGAGAGTAGAGCAGTTTGGCATGTACGCCCTGGGTTTTGAGCGCCCGCATGATCCCCAGTACGTCGCTGGCGCGCGGTTTATCGTTCAGCAGAATAGCCACTACGCGGCCTTTAATTGACCCGCCAGGTACCGCGTACAGGCTCAGGGACGGATCCTTCTTCAGCCCGTTCACGTCTTTTGGCGGTGCGGCATGGCATTGCTCATCGGTGAGCGTGATGCCGAGATTATTCGCCACGCCCTGAGCAAGCTGGATATCAATATGCGCCAGATGGTCGACCACGCGCTCGCGAATGTAGGTACGCACCACTTTGCTCAGCTCAAAGCTGAAACCGCCGATAATGTGCTGCTGTTCAATCGGGGTCTGGCTGTTCCAGAACAGGCGAGGCTGAGCGTAATATTCGCCGAATGACGGGCTGCGCTCGCGAATTTTTGTTCCGTCCACGCGCTCCTGATACGACTCGAATCCGCCACGTTTTGGCCCCGGCGGGGTTTCACGCGGCCAGTTATCGTTAATGGAGTTTGGCTCGTAGTTCGCCGGGTTGGTATCGATATCCTGGCGATGCATCCCGTCACGCTGGAAATTATGGTACGGGCAGGTCGGACGGTTGATAGGAATTTCGTGGAAGTTCGGTCCGCCGAGACGGCTGATCTGCGTATCGGTATAAGAGAACAGACGGCCCTGGAGCAGCGGATCGTTGGTGAAATCCAGCCCCGGCACAATATGGCCCGGGTGGAACGCAGCCTGCTCATTCTCCGCGAAGAAGTTATCCGGGTTACGATTAAGCACCATTTTGCCCACCAGCTGAACCGGCACCAGCTCTTCGGGAATAAGCTTGGTCGGGTCGAGCAGGTCGAAGTCGAATTTGAACTCGTCCTCTTCCGGGATCAGCTGTAACCCCAGCTCGTATTCCGGGAAATCACCGGCTTCAATGGATTCCCACAGTTCGCGACGGTGGAAGTCCGGATCGCGCCCGGTCAGCTTCTGTGCTTCATCCCACACCAGGGACGCTTTCCCCGCGACCGGTTTCCAGTGGAAACGCACAAACGTCGCTTTACCTTCAGCGTTAATCAGACGGAAGGTATGAATACCAAAGCCTTCCATGGTGCGATAGCTGCGTGGGATCCCCCGGTCAGACATCGCCCACATCACGTTGTGAAGGGTTTCCGGTTGCAGGGAGACGTAGTCCCAGAAGGTGTCATGCGCACTTTGTCCCTGCGGTATGGCCCAGTGTGGATCTGGTTTTACCGCATGGACAAAGTCAGGGAATTTATGCGCATCCTGAATGAAGAAAACCGGGGTGTTATTCCCGACGAGGTCGAAAATGCCCTCTTCGGTATAGAATTTGGTGGCGAAGCCGCGGATATCACGCACCGTGTCGGCCGAACCCGCGCCGCCCTGTACGGTAGAGAAGCGCACAAATACCGGTGTAATTTTGTTCGGATCGGAAAGGAAATCCGCCTTCGTGATCTCCTTCAGGCTCTTGTACGGCTGGAAATAGCCGTGCGCCGCAGAGCCGCGAGCGTGAACGATACGTTCAGGAATACGCTCATGGTCGAAATGGGTGATTTTTTCCCGCAGGATGAAATCTTCCAGCAGCGTTGGGCCGCGCGTTCCGGCGCGCAAGGAGTTCTGATCATCGGCGATGCGCACGCCCTGATTGGTGGTCAGCGCATAGCCTTCACCCCCTTTGCGGTGCGGGTCGAGAGATTTTAACTTTTCGTTGTCCGCATCGGGTGACTTCATGCTTCCCGGTGCAGTAGGTTGCTCGCCCGGCGCGGAGAGGCCCGGCGACGGTTTATGAGAGCCATCCGCAGGGGCGAGTGAGTCCATTCCCGGTTGAGATTCTTCGGTGCCATGAATAGGGGATTGATGGGGTTTATCATTGTTCGACATTGCACGATTCTCCTTTGTTCGTTCCTGAAAACCCTATTAAGGATAGAACAATGTGATGAATTAGCAGGCGAACTAAGCGTTTTCAGAGGAAGTGATTAGCGAAAGGAGCCATCTGCCACATGTCAGGCGCGACGGGTGGGGGGAGAATCGGCTATGATAGAAATTTCCTGCTTTAAGAATTTGCTTTAGTGAACCCGTCGCTTATGAAACCTCTTCGTCAACAAAACCGCCAGGTTATTAGCTATGTGCCCCGCGTTGAACCCGCGCCGCCTGACCATGCCCTGAAAGTGGATGGTTTTCGCGATGTCTGGATGTTACGGGGTAAATACGTTGCCTTCGTGCTGATTGGCGAGCACTTCCGTCGCTCCCCTGCGTTTACTGTGCCAGAATCGGCGCAGCGATGGGCTATGCAGACCCGCCAGGATGAAGAGGTTGAAGAATAACAGCCATAAAAAAACCGCCCTCAGGCGGTTTTTTTATTTCGGCAGTGATTAACGATGGGCCAGTTCGGCATCATCTTCACTGTCGAGAATTGTTTTGTCGGTCTGCTTCAGCCACTGGCTGGTCAGGGTACCGGCGGTCATTGAGCCACTCACGTTCAGGGCGGTACGACCCATGTCGATCAGCGGTTCAACAGAGATCAGCAGGGCAACCAGCGTCACCGGCAGTCCAAGCGCAGGCAGAACGATCAGCGCAGCGAAGGTCGCGCCGCCGCCCACGCCCGCAACACCGGCGGAGCTAATGGTCACGATACCGACCAGCGTCGCAATCCAGACCGGATCCAGCGGATTAATCCCCACGGTTGGGGCAACCATCACAGCCAGCATCGCCGGGTAGAGACCCGCACAGCCGTTCTGCCCGATGGTGGCGCCAAAGGAGGCCGAGAAGCTGGCGATAGACTCCGGTACGCCCAGACGACGGGTCTGTGCTTCCACGTTCAGCGGGATAGATGCCGCGCTGGAACGGCTGGTAAAGGCGAAGGTCAGCACCGGCCAGACTTTACGGAAGTATTTCAGCGGGCCAACGCCGTTCACCGCCAGCAGAATGCCGTGCACAACAAACATGATGCCCAGACCGAGGTACGAGGCAATCACAAAGCTGCCAAGCTTAATGATGTCTTGCAGGTTAGAACCTGCAACGACTTTGGTCATCAGAGCCAGGACACCGTACGGCGTCAGTTGCATGACCAGACGCACCAGCTTCATCACCCAGCTTTGCAGGGTATCGATGGCCGTCAGAACGCGCTCGCCTTTCGGCGCATCGTCCTTCAGCAGCTTCAGCGCAGCCACGCCCAGGAATGCCGCGAAGATCACCACGCTGATAATGGAGGTTGGGCTTGCGCCGGTCAGGTCAGCAAACGGGTTCTTCGGAATGAAGGAGAGCACCATCTGCGGAACGGTCAGATCGGCCACTTTACCCACGTAGTTGGTCTCAATCGCCGTCAGACGCGCGGTTTCAGCGCTACCCTGCACCAGACCTTCAGCAGTCAGGCCAAACAGATTGGTTACCAGCACACCCACCAGCGCCGCAATCAGCGTGGTGAAGAGCAGGGTACCAATGGTCAGGAAGCTAATTTTACCCAGTTGAGAGGCATTGTGCAGGCGGGCTACGGCGCTCAGAATAGAGGCGAATACCAGCGGCATAACGATCATTTGCAGCAGCTGTACATAGCCGTTACCGACAATGTTGAACCACTGAATGGAGTCTTTCAGTACCGGGCTGTCGGAGCCGTAAATAGCGTGTAAGGCCAGGCCAAACACCACGCCCATGACCAGACCGACCAGTACCTTTTTCGCCAGGCTCCACTGTTTGTGGCGAGCCTGGGCGAGAAGCAATAGCAATACGACGAACACAACAATGTTCGCGATGAGTGGAAAATTCATCCCCGTTCTCCTGATTTATTATACGGTCGGTTTTTACCGAACCTGTTGGCGCAAGGTTATCAGAAGTGTGATGTCACGCTTATATCCATATGGAATGGTTTATGACAAAAGTGATTATATTGTCGGTTTAATGTTCAATCTGGTGATTAATAAAACGATTGAACTGAAATTGCAGCGAGTTGATCATCTGCGATGACCAGCGCACTGCACCATTTTCGGGCAATGTCTGCGGCATCCAGACGGCATACGCAAACAGCGCCATGCACAGAACGCGCTCCAGCTGGTTGCCTTTTTGCGGCACGAGGATTGGCAGGCGGAAACGCCAGCGGCAGGGCCAGAGCAGCGGTACGCCCGCTGGCGTCAGCATATCGGCGAGGATATGGCTTAAGTAGCCAAGCACCATGCCCTGAATGGCATCCGCCGGGACGATCCAGCTCTCCGGAACCTTTAAATAGAAGAGTGTAAGCAGGCCAAATACGGCCAGCAGGCTGTGGGTAAACCCGCGATGACCAAAGGCTCTGGCGATGGGCTTTGAAATCCACTTTAGCCGCTGGCCAAGGAATGACTTTGGATGATCTATGTCCGGCAGCAGGCAGGTAAGTACGGCGGAAGGGACAATATGCCACCAGTCCCCCTGTGCCAGCACAGGGGTCAGTTCAGCGTTTTTGGCAAACACTGCACAGGCAAGTGAAAAAAGCAGGTGGCCTTCCGCCGTCATGATAAAACCCAGTAAACTGTCGATTCATACAGTATAGGGTTTTTATACAGTGTGTGAAAGAGGTGACGGTGTAACTCTTTGTCACAAACGCGCGGTTAGCGCGCCAGCCAGCCACCGTCTACGGCGAGAGTATGACCGTTAACGTAATCAGATGCTCTTGAAGCCAGAAACACCACCGGACCCTGTAAATCCTTCGGGAGACCCCAGCGGCCCGCCGGAATCCGGTCGAGGATCGCCTGGCTACGCTGCTCATCATCGCGAAGCTGCCGGGTGTTATTGGTCGCCATATAACCTGGCGCGATAGCGTTCACGTTAATACCTAGCGGCGCCCATTCGTTCGCCAGCAGGCGGGTGAGGCCCAGCACGCCGCTTTTGGACGCCGTATAGGAGGGCACCCGGATGCCGCCCTGGAAGGAGAGCATGGAAGCAATGTTAATGATCTTGCCGCCCTGACCCTGCGCGATAAACTGTTTCGCCACTGCCTGAGAGAGGAAAAAGACTGATTTCAGATTGAGATCGATGACCTCGTCCCAGTCCTTCTCACTAAATTCCAGCGCATCGGCACGGCGGATGGTGCCGGCATTGTTAACCAGAATATCGATGCGGCCCATCTCAGCGACTGCGGTATCCACCACGCTCTGAATACTCTCCTGCTTGCCAAGATCGGCGCGAATCGCGATAAAGCGTCGTCCCAGCGCCGTAACGCGCGCTGCCGTTTCGTCAGGAACCTTGCGGTTAACCCCCACGATATCGCATCCTGCTTCGGCGAGGGCAATGGCCATGCCTTGCCCCAGACCGGTATCGCACCCGGTCACCATCGCCACTTTTCCTGCCAGAGTAAAAGCATCCAGTATCATACGCGCCTCAGAAGTCAGGTTATTGTCATTCTGCACGTAAGAATAGGAGTCTGGAATGAGAAAAGCAAATAAAGTAAAACGTTGTTTTGATTTTGCGGGACAGGCAGCCGAAGCTGCCTGAAAGAGCGTTACTCCCCACGCAGATGGCGGGCAGTCAATTCTTCAAGAGACGTCAGCCTGACATCCGCCAGGGCAAAACGGGGATCGTGTCGGCCTTCTTCAGCCGGCACAACGATGGAGCGCATACGTGCGGCTTTGGACGCCACCATGCCGTTAACCGAATCTTCCAGCGCCACACAGGTAAGCGGATCCAGCCCCAGTTTCGCGGCGCAGTCCATATACACCTGCGGATGTGGCTTGCTGTACGGAAGCTTTTCGGCCGAGGCCAGCGCGTCGAAGCTGTCGCGCAGCCCGAACATCGTCAGCACTTTTTCCAGCATATGCAGCGGTGAGGCGGAGGCCAGTCCCACTTTCAGCCCTTGCGCCTTGCACAGGGCGATAGCGTCGCGTACGCCCGGTAACAGAGGCTTATACTCTTCTACGAGGGAGATGGCGCGGTTGATAATGCGCGCCGTAACTTCGTCGCGATCCGGGCCAACCCATGGCTGGTGGGCATACCAAAGGTCAACCACCATATCGATGCGCAGCCCCAGGGTATCGGGAAGCTCGTTACGACGACTGATATCGACGCCGAGGCTGGCCATCACGTCCAGTTCAGCCCGATCCCACAGGGGTTCGGAATCAATCAGCAATCCATCCATGTCAAAAATAGCGGCAAGTATCTGGCGCGGTGTCGACATTACAACATCTCCTTATCTTGGGGTAAGACGAACGGTGCTAAGCACAAGCAATTTAGCATATTGCATGCAAAGAGCGGGCGAAATTGACCGACAGCAGGTAGACTTAGGCACAAATAACGCGTCTTTATGAAGAGGAACTAATGACGTATCAACAAGCTGGACGCATCGCGGTCTTAAAACGTGTTGCTGGTTGGGTTATTTTTATTCCCGCCCTGATTTCAACGCTGATCTCCGTACTCAAATTTATGTACGATCACAGCGAAAAACAGCCGGGCATCAATGCCGTTATGCTTGATTTTGCCCACGTCATGATTGAGATGATGCGGTTTAACACTCCGTTCCTGAACGTCTTCTGGTTCAACTCCCCCACGCCGGATTTTCACCACCAGCTGAATGTCGGTTTCTGGATAATCTATGCGTTGATATTTATCGCGATGGCGTTGCAGGCCTCCGGCGCGCGCATGAGTCGCCAGACCCGCTTTTTACGCGAAGGGGTGGAAGATCAGCTGATACTTGAGAAGGCGAAAGGCCCTGACGGGATGAGCCGCGAGCAGATCGAATCGCGCATTGTCGTTCCGCGTCATACCATTTTTGTGCAGTTTTTCCCGCTCTACATCCTGCCGGTCATCATCATTGTGGCCGGGTATTTCTTCTTTACGCTGCTTGGCTTCCTGTAAATCCTAAGGGAAGGGGCGTGATGCTGCCCCTTCCCGCTATGCCGCCAGAATACGGTCCAGCGCCCGCTGGGCATTTACCAGATGACTCCCGCCAAACAAAATAGCCCGGTTTAGCAAGGTGTACAGCTGATAAACCGGCTGACGATCAAGGAAACCCGCAGGTAACGGCGAGACAGACTGATAGCCATCATAAATTTGCGGCGGCTGTTCAGGGTGCAACGGCAGCATCGCGAGGTCACACTCTCTGTCGCCCCAGTAGCAGGCCGGGTCATATATATAGGGACCATCAGGCCCAAGCGCGCAGTTGTTTGACCATAAATCACCGTGCAGAAGGGAAGCCTGAGGCTGATGCGAAGCCAGACGCTGCTGAATATGTTCAACAATCGCGTCGATGTTGCCGAACGCTAATCCCTTTTCAGCGGCCAGCTCCAGCTGCCAGCCGATGCGCTGTTCGGCGAAAAAAGTCGACCAGCGGCGCTGCCATGCGTTTGGCTGTGGGGTGGTGGAGAGGTCGTTATCGAAATCGAGCCCAAACTGAGGTTGATCGCTCCACTGGTGCAAACGGGCGATCTGTTGCCCGAGAATAAAGGCGTTATGCGCATCCAGAGGACGCGCGGGAAGATAGTTCATCACCAGAAAGCTATAGTCACGATCGCTGCCGACGGCTAAAACCTGCGGAACGGTGACTGTTTTACTGCGCGATAACAGCTCAAGCTGATCGGCTTCGGCAGTAAAAATGGGGAGCAATTCGCGCTCATCACATTTAACGAAAAGATCGCGCCCGGCGTAACGTAAATGCCATGCGGCATGGATCTCTCCGCCTGGCAGTTCGTTACGCAGTTCAATTTCACCTTCACCCAGCTGCTCACTTAAAAGATGACTGATAGCCTGCCACATGATGTCTCTCCCATGTTGTCTGCCAGATCATAAAGTTAGCGCAAAACGGCTATAAAAAAACAGGAACTAACGCACAACTGAGCGGTTTAATTTTATACAGGGCACTTATTGTTCTTTTTTATGCCAGTTTTCCCAGCTATCCACATCAATTTCCGTGGCTTTGTCAGTCACGCTTTCCACCAGGCTACTGGCCAGCGCCTTCACCTCTTCCTGACTCAGCGGGCTTATCAGGCCAAATGCCAGTGAGCCGAGATCGTGAATATTGCCCTCATCGTCCGTCAGCGTAAGCAGAAAATTGGCGCGCGTGAACGCGTTGTTGAGTTCATTCAGTTCGGTCAGCGACGCCTCATGAATATTCACGGTTACGACGTAGCGGGTGATATCACCACTGCTCATAATTCACCTCGTTGTTATCCTGAAAGTTTTCTTAGCATAGTCGATAAGCTCTGTTTAGCGACTTCCCCTTCCATGGGAAGGGGAAGCAGGTTCAGCTTCTCTCGAGGTAATCGACAATTTTCTGGGTATCCGCAAGCGAACACAGACGCGTTCCCTGGTTTATGGTGGCTGCACTCCCTGCCGCGACGCCATAGCGTGCCATCTCCAGAAGCGAAGCGCCCTGCGCCAGCTTCAGCACCATCGCGCCAACCATACTGTCACCGGCACCCACGGTGCTCTGGCTTTTCATCGGCGGTGGCACAACCTGCACAAAGCCCGTCTTATCGACGGCCAGCGCCCCCTGAGGACCGAGAGAAACAACAACGCGATGCGCTTTGCCCGTACGTACCAGCTCTTCTGCGGCAGTACGAACGTCATCAGGCTGGCTGAGTTCTCGATTAACCAGGGCACTGAGCTCTTTCTGGTTAGGTTTAACGAGTTCAAGTTGTCCGGGTTCTAACGCCGCCTTCAGGGCTTCGCCCGAGCTATCGACAACGCAGCGGATGCCGCGCTGGAGCGCAGCCTGAACCAGCGCCGTCAGTTTCTCTGTTTTGACGCCCGGCGGCAGGCTACCGCTGATCACCAGTAATGAGCCGCTTTCAATGGTCAGCACTTTCTCTTCCAGTTGACGAAACTCATCATCGGTCAATATCGCCCCCGGCATCACAAAGCGATATTGCTCGCCGCTGGATTCAACATGGACATGCAGATTCTGCCGGGTCCAGTCTTTAGCGTCGACGGTGTCTACGGCCACCTGTTCATCTGCCAGCAACGCCACCAGATGTTCTCCCGTGGCGCCGCCAGCGGGGAAGATGGCGGTGGCTTTTCCGCCGAGATGGGTAATAGCGCGCGCCACGTTGATGCCGCCGCCGCCCGGCTCAAACGCCGGCGCGCTACAGCGCAGCTTACCTTCCGGGTAGATTTGCGGCGTCATGGTCGCGGAGTCGAGGGAAGGGGAGAGTGTCAGCGTATAAATCGAAGCCATCATGACCTCCTTTTATCATGGGTTCTTTTAAGCCTGGCACCGTTTGGCAGGAAGGCAACGTAAATAACAGTATGATTTTAAATATGAATGCTGACAAATAAGCTGCGCCGGGCATATAAAATAAAACGCGTTTTGGGATCGTTCTTATTCAAAAAATGAAAGAAGAAAATATTGCTATGTTATTTGCGGCTTTTTATAATTTGTTACCTTTCTATGGTCGCCTTGTCATTGATCCGCAAGAAAGTTTCCGAGACCGTGACGGTCTCTTTTTATGTTGTACGGACTCCTTAAATAAAATGAAGCTTTTGAAGACAGTACCCGCAGCACTGATGCTGGCGGGTGGCGTATTTGCGTCACTGAATGCAACCGCCGATGATACCGTTTTTACTGTCATGGACGATCCCTCCACTGCCAAAAAACCCTTTGAAGGTAACGTGAATGCCGGGTATCTGGCGCAATCCGGTAATACGAAAAGCTCCTCCCTGACCGCAGACAGCACCCTGACCTGGTACGGCAACACCACGGCCTGGTCGCTGTGGGGAAATGCCAGCAACACCTCTGCTAACGATCAACGCTCATCGGAGAAATACGCGGTAGGCGGACGTAGCCGATACAACATGACCGATTATGACTACCTGTTCGGGCAGGCGAGTTGGCTGACTGACCGCTACAACGGCTATCGCCAGCGTGATGTCGTAACTGCGGGTTATGGTCGTCAGTTCCTCAATGGGCCGGTGCACAGCCTGCGTTTTGAATTCGGTCCGGGTGTCCGTTACGACGAGTACACCAACGGCGAAGATGAAACCCAGCCGCTGGGTTATGCATCGGGCACCTATGCATGGCAGATGACCGACAACGCAAAATTCACCCAGGGTGTGTCGGTGTTTGGTGCTGAAGATACAACGCTGAACTCAGAAAGTGCGTTGAACGTGGCGATCAATGAACACTTTGGACTCAAGGTGGCGTACAACGTAACCTGGAACTCATCCCCACCTGATTCTGCACCGGAACATACCGATCGCCGAACCACGATTTCATTAGGTTATAAAATGTAATATCGTCGGGCCGAGAATAATCCCGGCCCGTTTTTTATTTTCTGAAACTGTGCTTATTTATATTAAACGGCGTTTTAAAATAATGTGTCTGGTTTCATCTTCATAATTTCTCCATAATTAGCTGGCCAGGGCTTATTCAGTTTATTTGACACGAATTGATAAATAATTTGACTAGGCAAGAATGTGATCCAGATCTACACTTACGGCACAGGCGGAAAACTTGCCTCAGGCATATCGCATTAAATAAGTATGAGAATAAATTTATGAAAAAAATCAAAACCGCTACAGCAGCGATGGTGCTTTCCGCACTTTCATTTGGCGTATTTGCTGCTGATAATACGCAACCTGCCAATGACGTTAACAGCCCAATCGGGATCGCTAAAGCCTCTGATGTAGAAGCAGGCTCCAACATTGCCCCTGGCACTCAGTCTACCGGCCAGTCAATGAATGATGCATTTGATGTACATAAGCTGGTGGCGGGTGAGTGGTCCTGATATTTCAACTGCCACGTGTGACGGAATATATACGCTGCCACAGCCTGTCGAAAACCGGCTTATGACGTAACGGTTTTGGACCATAAATTATCGTAAAGATAGTTAAGATTTATTCAGTAAATTCACGGCAGGTTTTCGCTGACAAAATATCAGCCCCAGATCATAGCGGCCCAGCGCAGCAGCAACATCGCGCCGCAAATAGCAATTAACACCACGACCATTTTCCAGTGCTTCACGGCAAATCTTTTTGTTGGCATAACCTAATCCTTGTCAGTTGATACCCTTAGTCTACCAAAGTCTGCGCCAGAAAGCGCTCAACAAGGGAGAACAGGTTATGCCGGAACACCGGTTCGGCTTAAAACCAATGGAATCTGTCAGCCAGAATCAATACCAGGCCAGCAGCGGAAAGTAGATTTAATATCACAACGGTTCTACTCGATACGTTCATGTGATACCCCTTCGATGTTTAAGGACCAGATCAAGAATAGCTCAGCACTTTCGGATTGCGAGCACCCGTCAACAAAAGTTCATTAATGCAGACAACAGGATGTGCGGTTCAAAACGGTCGCTGGAAGGTGCATTCGCCCTGTCAATAGTGTTACCATTACGTCGCCTGTCGTAAACCCGCATTATTCTGAAATCGGCCGGTGAATGATGACGAACCAATTTGACGATTGTTGGTCAGATGGTTTCGTAATCTACTGTTTAATCACGATTATTTTCTTTGTATATGCTCTTATGTGTGGGGCATCACTGCAAATAAGGATATAAAATGCCTGTAATTACTCTTCCTGATGGCAGCCAACGCCATTTCGACCACGCTGTTAGCCCAATGGATGTTGCCCTGGATATCGGTCCTGGACTTGCAAAAGCAACCGTTGCAGGCCGCGTAAACGGCGAGCTGGTAGACGCGTCCGATCTGATTGAAAGCGATGCAACGCTTGCGATCATCACCGCGAAAGACGAAGAAGGTCTGGAGATCATTCGTCACTCCTGCGCGCACCTGTTAGGCCATGCTATCAAGCAGCTGTGGCCAAACACCAAAATGGCGATCGGCCCGGTTATCGACAACGGTTTCTACTACGACGTTGACCTTGACCACACCCTGACCCAGGAAGATATCGACGCGCTCGAAAAACGTATGCACGAGCTCGCCGAAACCAACTATGACGTCATTAAGAAGAAAGTCAGCTGGCACGAAGCGCGTGAAACCTTCGTGAAGCGCGGCGAGAGCTACAAAGTCTCGATTCTTGATGAAAACATCGCTCATGATGACAAGCCAGGCTTGTACCATCACCAGGAATACGTCGACATGTGCCGTGGTCCGCACGTGCCGAATATGCGCTTCTGTCATCACTTCAAACTGATGAAAATCGCAGGCGCTTACTGGCGTGGCGATAGCAACAACAAGATGTTGCAGCGTATCTATGGTACCGCGTGGGCCGATAAGAAAGCCCTGAACGCATACCTGCAACGCCTGGAAGAGGCGGCTAAGCGTGACCACCGTAAAATCGGTAAGCAGCTTGACCTGTATCATATGCAGGAAGAAGCGCCGGGGATGGTGTTCTGGCATAACGACGGCTGGACTATCTTCCGTGAACTGGAAACGTTCGTGCGCTCCAAGCTGAAAGAGTACCAGTATCAGGAAGTGAAGGGCCCGTTCATGATGGACCGTGTGCTGTGGGAAAAAACCGGCCACTGGGACAACTACAAAGATGCGATGTTCACCACTTCGTCTGAGAACCGTGAATACTGCATCAAGCCAATGAACTGCCCGGGCCACGTTCAGATCTTCAACCAGGGTCTGAAATCCTACCGCGATCTGCCGCTGCGTATGGCGGAGTTCGGTAGCTGCCACCGTAACGAGCCATCAGGTGCGCTGCACGGTCTGATGCGTGTTCGTGGCTTTACTCAGGATGATGCGCATATCTTCTGTACTGAAGATCAGGTCCGTGAAGAAGTTAACGCCTGTATTCGTATGGTCTACGATATGTACAGCACCTTTGGCTTCGAGAAGATCGTGGTCAAACTCTCAACGCGTCCGGAAAAACGTATCGGCAGCGATGAGACATGGGATCGCGCAGAGGCGGATCTCGCCGTAGCGCTGGAAGAGAACGGTATTCCGTTCGAATACCAGCTGGGCGAGGGCGCATTCTACGGTCCGAAAATTGAATTTACCCTGTATGACTGCCTCGATCGCGCATGGCAGTGCGGAACGGTACAGCTGGACTTCTCCCTGCCGCAGCGTTTAAGCGCCTCTTATGTTGGCGAAGACAACGAGCGTCAGGTGCCGGTTATGATTCACCGTGCGATTCTCGGTTCACTGGAGCGCTTCATCGGCATCCTGACCGAAGAGTTCGCAGGCTTCTTCCCAACCTGGCTTGCGCCAGTGCAGGTCGTGGTGATGAACATTACCGATTCTCAGGCGGATTACGTTAAAGAATTGACGCAGAAACTACAAAATGCGGGCATTCGCGTAAAAGCAGACTTGAGAAATGAGAAGATTGGCTTTAAAATCCGCGAGCACACTTTACGTCGTGTCCCGTATATGTTGGTCTGTGGTGATAAAGAGGTGGAAGCAGGCAAAGTTGCCGTTCGCACCCGCCGTGGTAAAGACCTGGGGAGCCTGGACGTAAGTGAAGTGATTGAGAAGCTGCAACAAGAGATTCGCAGCCGCAGTCTTCAACAACTGGAGGAATAAGGTATTAAAGGCGGAAAACGAGTTCAAACGGCACGTCCGAATCGTATCAATGGCGAGATTCGCGCCCAGGAAGTTCGCTTAACAGGTCTGGAAGGCGAGCAGCTGGGGATTGTGAGTCTGAGAGAAGCGATCGAAAAGGCTGAAGAAGCTGGAGTAGATTTAGTTGAAATCAGCCCTAACGCCGAACCGCCAGTTTGTCGTATCATGGACTACGGCAAGTTCCTTTATGAAAAGAGTAAGTCTTCTAAGGAACAGAAGAAGAAGCAAAAAGTTATCCAGGTTAAGGAAATCAAATTCCGTCCTGGTACCGACGATGGCGATTATCAGGTAAAACTCCGCAGCCTGATTCGCTTTCTGGAAGATGGCGATAAGGCCAAGATCACGCTGCGTTTCCGCGGTCGTGAGATGGCCCACCAACAGATTGGTATGGAAGTGCTTAACCGCGTCCGTGACGATCTGAGTGAACTGGCAGTAGTCGAATCCTTCCCTACGAAGATCGAAGGCCGCCAGATGATCATGGTGCTCGCTCCTAAGAAGAAACAGTAAGGCCTTCAAGCAGCAAAATCTGTGGAGCCTTCGGGTTTCATAGGTTTTGTTCGCCTATGTTTCGTTTATTTAACAATGCGAAGTGGAAGTTATTAAAATGCCAAAAATTAAGACCGTACGCGGTGCTGCTAAGCGCTTCAAAAAAACCGGTAAAGGTGGTTTTAAGCACAAGCACGCTAACCTGCGTCACATTCTGACTAAGAAAGCTACCAAGCGTAAACGTCACCTGCGTCCAAAAGCCATGGTTTCTAAAGGCGATCTGGGCCTGGTCATCGCGTGCCTGCCGTACGCATAAGTCGTTAACGTTTAACTTTTTTAACTTAGAATAGATACAGGAGAGCACACATGGCTCGCGTAAAACGTGGTGTAATTGCACGTGCACGTCACAAGAAAATTTTGAAACAAGCTAAAGGCTACTACGGTGCGCGTTCACGCGTATACCGCGTTGCCTTCCAGGCTGTTATCAAAGCAGGTCAGTACGCTTACCGTGACCGTCGTCAGCGTAAGCGTCAGTTCCGTCAACTGTGGATTGCGCGTATCAACGCAGCAGCACGTCAGAACGGTATTTCTTACAGCAAATTCATCAACGGCCTGAAAAAAGCCTCTGTTGAAATCGACCGTAAGATCCTGGCTGACATCGCAGTATTCGACAAAGTAGCGTTCACCGCTCTGGTCGAAAAAGCGAAAGCAGCACTGGCATAAGCCAGTTGAGAGAGGGGGCTTTGCCTCCTCTTTTCATTTAACACCATCAGAAGATTGACATTTATCCGTGCAGGCTTTTCAATAAGGTCTTAACGGTTTTTACCCTACAAGGTAACGCAAGCATGAATGCTGCTATTTTCCGCTTCTTCTTTTACTTTAGCACCTGACTTCAGGAGGCTAGCGCGTGAAAGATGAAACGAAAAACAGCGCCAGATAAGCCTCCCGATGGAGGCTTTTTTTGTGCCTGAAGTTAAGAGAATACGTCCAACAATTCGGTGTCTGCACCGACATAATGAGGAAAACCATGTCACATCTCGCAGAGCTGGTTGCCAGTGCAACGGCCGCCATTAACCAGGCCTCAGATGTTGCCGCGTTAGACAATGTCCGCGTCGAATATCTGGGCAAGAAAGGGCATTTGACCCTTCAGATGACTACCCTGCGTGAACTGCCAGCAGAGGAGCGCCCTGCAGCCGGTGCAGTGATTAACGAAGCCAAAGAGCAGGTACAGCAAGCGCTGAACGCGCGTAAAGCCGAGCTGGAAAGCGCAGTACTGAATGCGCGTCTGGCGGCAGAAACGATTGACGTTTCTCTGCCGGGTCGTCGTATTGAAAACGGCGGTCTGCATCCGGTTACCCGTACTATCGATCGTATTGAAAGTTTCTTCGGTGAGCTCGGCTTTACCGTGGCGACTGGCCCGGAAATTGAAGATGATTACCATAACTTCGATGCCCTCAACATTCCTGGCCATCATCCGGCACGTGCTGACCACGACACTTTCTGGTTTGACGCTACCCGTCTGCTGCGTACCCAGACTTCCGGCGTTCAGATCCGTACCATGAAGGAACAGGAACCGCCTATCCGCATCATCGCGCCGGGTCGCGTATACCGTAACGACTACGATCAGACCCACACCCCAATGTTCCACCAGATGGAAGGTCTGATTGTTGATAAAAACATCAGCTTCACCAACCTGAAAGGCACGCTGCACGATTTCCTGAACAACTTTTTTGAGGAAGATTTGCAGGTTCGCTTCCGTCCGTCCTACTTCCCGTTCACCGAACCGTCTGCGGAAGTTGACGTGATGGGTAAAAACGGTAAATGGCTGGAAGTGCTGGGCTGCGGCATGGTGCATCCAAACGTGCTGCGCAACGTGGGTATCGATCCAGAAGTGTATTCCGGCTTTGCGTTCGGTATGGGCATGGAGCGTCTGACCATGCTGCGCTACGGCGTAACCGATTTACGTGCGTTCTTCGAAAACGATCTGCGTTTCCTCAAACAGTTTAAATAAGGGCAGGACAGAACAATGAAATTCAGTGAACTGTGGTTACGCGAATGGGTGAACACCACGCTGGACAGCGACGCGCTTTCCAACCAGATCACCATGGCGGGTCTGGAAGTTGACGGTGTAGAGCCGGTTTCTGGCGCCTTCACCGGCGTGGTCGTGGGCGAAGTGGTTGAATGCGGTCAGCACCCTAACGCTGACAAACTGCGCGTAACAAAAGTCAATGTGGGCGGTGATCGTCTGCTGGATATCGTCTGCGGTGCGCCAAACTGCCGTCAGGGCCTGAAAGTGGCCGTGGCGACCGTCGGTGCGGTACTGCCGGGCGATTTCAAAATCAAAGCGGCTAAGCTGCGCGGTGAGCCGTCTGAAGGTATGCTGTGCTCCTTCTCCGAACTGGGTATTTCCGACGATCACTCCGGCATTATTGAACTGCCGCAGGATGCGCCAGTCGGTACCGATATCCGCGAATACCTGAAGCTTGATGACAACACCATCGAAATCAGCGTAACGCCAAACCGTGCCGACTGCTTAGGCATCATCGGTGTGGCCCGCGACGTGGCCGTGCTAAACCAGACCGAACTGAACGTGCCGGAGATCGCACCGGTTGAGGCAACCATCAGTGACGTGCTGCCGATTCAGGTAGACGCGCCTGAGGCCTGCCCACGCTACCTCGGTCGTGTGGTGAAAGGTATTAACGTTAAAGCGCCAACCCCGCTGTGGATGAAAGAGAAACTGCGTCGCTGCGGTATCCGTTCTATCGACGCCGTGGTTGACGTCACCAACTATGTTCTGCTGGAGCTGGGCCAGCCAATGCACGCCTTTGATAAAGATCGTATCGAAGGTGGGATCGTCGTGCGCATGGCGAAAGAGGGCGAAACCCTGGTTCTGCTGGACGGCAGCGAAGCGAAACTGAACGCCGACACCCTTGTGATTGCCGATCACAACAAAGCGCTGGCGATGGGCGGTATCTTCGGCGGCGAGCACTCTGGCGTTAACGACGAGACGCAAAACGTCCTGCTGGAATGCGCGTTCTTCAGCCCGCTCTCCATCACTGGCCGCGCACGCCGTCACGGTCTGCACACTGATGCTTCTCATCGCTACGAGCGTGGCGTGGATCCTGCGCTGCAATACAAAGCGATGGAGCGTGCAACTCGCCTGCTGATCGATATCTGCGGCGGTGAAGCGGGTCCGGTAATTGATGTGACCAACGAAGCGACACTGCCGAAGCGTGCGACCATTACCCTGCGCCGCAGCAAGCTGGATCGCCTGATTGGTCACCACGTTGCCGATGCGCAGGTGACCGACATTCTGACGCGCCTGGGCTGCGAAGTCACAGAAGGTCAGGACGAGTGGAAAGCCGTTGCGCCATCCTGGCGTTTCGACATGGAGATCGAAGAAGATCTGGTGGAAGAAGTGGCCCGCGTTTACGGCTACAACAACATCCCTGACGAGCCGGTGCAGGCGGGTCTGGTGATGGGCAGCCATCGCGAGGCCGATCTGTCTCTGAAGCGTGTGAAAACCATGCTGAACGACAAAGGCTACCAGGAAGTGATCACCTACAGCTTCGTTGATCCTAAGCTGCAACAGCTGATCCACCCGGGTCAGGAAGTGCTGATCCTGCCAAGCCCGATTTCCAGCGAGATGTCAGCGATGCGTCTGTCCCTGTGGACGGGACTGCTGGGCACTATCGTTTATAACCAGAACCGTCAGCAAAACCGCGTGCGTATTTTCGAAAGCGGTTTGCGCTTTGTACCGGATACTCAGGCGAATTTAGGCATCCGTCAGGATCTCATGCTGGCCGGCGCCATCAGCGGTAACCGCTATGAAGAGCACTGGGACCTGGCAAAAGGGACGGTTGATTTCTACGATATGAAGGGCGATCTGGAAGCGATTCTCGATCTGACCGGTAAATTATCCGAAATTGAATTCCGCGCAGAAGCGATTCCAGCCCTGCATCCGGGTCAGAGTGCGGCGATCTATTTAGACGGCAAACGTGTTGGTTTCATTGGGGTTGTTCACCCGGAACTGGAACGTAAGCTGGATCTGAATGGCCGTACCATCGTATTCGAACTGGAGTGGAACCCGGTTGCAGACCGCGTCATTCCTCAGGCGCAGGACGTCTCACGCTTCCCGGCAAACCGCCGTGATATCGCGGTTGTGGTCGCTGAAAATGTGCCCGCAGCAGATATTTTGGCCGAATGTAAGAAAGTTGGCGTAAATCAGGTAGTTGGCGTAAACTTATTTGACGTGTACCGCGGCAAGGGCGTAGCAGAAGGTTTCAAGAGCCTCGCTATTAGCCTTATCCTTCAGGATACCAGCCGTACACTCGAAGAAGAGGAGATTGCCGCTACCGTCGCCAAATGTGTAGAGGCATTAAAAGAGCGATTCCAGGCATCATTGAGGGATTGAACCTATGGCGCTTACAAAAGCTGAAATGTCAGAATATCTGTTTGATAAGCTTGGGCTTAGCAAACGGGATGCCAAAGAGCTGGTAGAGCTGTTTTTCGAAGAGATCCGTCGTGCTCTGGAAAATGGTGAGCAGGTTAAACTCTCCGGCTTTGGCAATTTTGATTTGCGAGACAAAAACCAACGTCCGGGCCGTAACCCGAAGACGGGGGAAGATATTCCCATTACAGCCCGCCGCGTGGTGACCTTCAGACCCGGACAGAAGTTAAAAAGCCGTGTCGAAAACGCAACGCCCAAAGCAGAGTAATATGAACTAACTAAAAAGGCCGCTCACGCGGCCTTTTTTCTTTGCGCTATTTGCTAAACCCGCCGTAAAATCAATGATATCTCAACCGGATAACCTATCGTCTATGCTTGATCTTGCCCGTCTTCAGCACCGCTCCGATCTCCGCCGCCTGTGTCTGCTCGGGGTGCTGTTGATTGTCTCCACCACCGTCAGCCTGTGCGCGGGCGATCGGTGGCTGGGGCCGGAAAGCTGGTTTACGCCTGAAGGGCAGCTCTTTGTCTGGCAGATCCGCCTGCCGCGGACGCTGGCTGTCCTTTTAGTCGGCGCTGCGCTGGCGCTGTGCGGTACGATCATGCAGGCATTATTTGAAAACCCTCTGGCGGAACCCGGGCTTCTCGGGGTCTCGAATGGTGCAGGCGTCGGGCTTATCGCCGCCGTGATGTTGGGGGGAGGCGAGCTCTCCGGCTGGGGGATTAGCCTCAGCGCCATCCTTGGCGCGCTGTTGATAACCCTTATCCTTCTGCGCTTTGCTCGTCGCCATTTATCCACCAGCCGGCTGCTACTTGCCGGGGTAGCGTTGGGGATCATCTGTAGTGCGCTGATGACCTGGGCCGTCTACTTCTCCACCTCCTTCGATCTGCGCCAGTTAATGTACTGGATGATGGGGGGATTTGGTGGCGTCGACTGGCGTCAGGGGTGGCTGATGGTGCTCCTGATCCCGGCTATCCTGTGGATGGTTTTCCAGGCGCAGCCGCTGAATATTCTCGCGCTGGGCGAAACGTCTGCTCGCCAGCTCGGGATGCCGATTGGATTCTGGCGCAACGTGCTGGTTATCGCCATCGGCTGGATGGTGGGCGTAAGCGTGGCGCTGGCGGGGGCGATTGGCTTTATTGGGCTGGTGATCCCGCATATGCTGCGTCTGTGCGGCATGACGGACCACCGAACCCTGCTCCCGGCCTCGGCGGTTGCCGGGGCGGCAACGCTGCTGGTTGCCGATATCATCGCCCGACTCGCCCTGACGGCCGCTGAGTTGCCCATAGGCGTGGTGACCGCAACGCTGGGCGCGCCGGTCTTTATCTGGCTACTATTAAAAGCTGGACGTTAAAACACAACCTGTAAGTCAACCTGAGGGAATGCTATGCAGCCTGATATTCTGAATACCGAAGTGACGACCATTGACGGCGAGAAAACCACGCTGGAAGGCTACAAGGGCAAGGTGCTGCTCATCGTGAACGTGGCGTCGAAATGTGGCCTTACGCCGCAGTATGAACAGCTGGAAAACATTCATAAAGCCTGGGAAAAAGACGGCTTTACCGTACTCGGCTTCCCGTGCAACCAGTTCCTGGGCCAGGAGCCGGGCAGCGAAGAGGAAATTAAGACCTTTTGCAGCACAACCTATGGCGTGACGTTCCCGATGTTCAGCAAAATTGACGTGAACGGGGAAAATCGTCATCCGCTGTATGCCAAACTGGTGGCCGCGGCGCCGACCGCCGTTGCGCCTGAAGAGAGTGGTTTCTATGAGCGTATGGCGAGTAAAGGCCGCGCGCCGCTCTATCCGGACGATATTCTGTGGAACTTCGAAAAATTCCTGATTGGACGTGACGGTCAGGTCGTGCAGCGTTTTTCGCCTGACATGACGCCTGAAGATCCTATCGTGATGGAATCAATCAAGCTGGCGCTGGCGAAATAATGACGCTGGTGATGCAGCTCACGGACGTTGCCGGGAAGGGACGTCTTGAGCCTGTGACTGCCGCAGTCAACGCAGGTGAAATCCTTCACCTGGTTGGGCCAAACGGCGCCGGAAAAAGCACGCTGCTGGCTCGCATGGCGGGGCTGACCACCGGGGAAGGAGAGATAACCTTTCTCGGGCAATCGCTCGTCGACTGGCTACCCGCTACACTTGCCTCCCGTCGAAGCTACCTGGTTCAGCAGCAGGTTCCGCCCTTTGCGATGCCCGTCTGGCACTACCTGACGCTGCATCTGCCTGATAAAAATCAGGTGGGCTTGCTCAACGAGGTTGCTGCGGCGCTCGGGTTAGACGATAAGCTCACCCGGCAGGCAAATCAGCTTTCCGGCGGCGAGTGGCAGCGCGTGCGTCTGGCCGCCGTTATCCTTCAGATCCATCCGGCGGGAAATCCTCACGGGCGGATGCTGCTGCTGGACGAGCCGATGAGCGGGCTGGACGTTGCCCAACAGGCAGCGCTGGATACCCTGCTCAGCGCGCTATGTCGCAAGGGGATCGCCATTGTGATGAGCAGCCATGATTTAAACCATACGTTGCGCCACGCGCATCGGGTGTGGTTGCTGGCGCGTGGCAAACTGATTGCCAGCGGAACGCGCGACAACGTGCTGACGGCCGCCAATCTTGCGAGCGCTTACCACATGTCGTTCCGGAGGCTGGATATTGAAGGCCACAAGATGCTCATTTCCACGGCGCAGGAATAACCTTTCTTGCACAGTCGCATAGATGCACGCTAAATTACCGAAAGAACAAAAAAAGCAGAGGATTCGTCTGAAATGCGATTCTGGTTTCTCCTTGTTGCGGCGCTATTTCTTGCAGGATGCAGCAGCCATCGTGCACCTCCGCCCAACCCACGGCTTTCCGATTCCATTACGGTCATTGCCAGCCTGAACGATCAGCTCAGCAACTGGCGCGGCACCCCTTATCGCTACGGCGGCATGAGCCGGGGCGGGGTGGATTGCTCAGGATTCGTGCTGATGACCTTCCGCGATAAATTTGACCTCCAGCTTCCGCGAGAAACGCGTATGCAGGCGAAAATCGGCACTGAAATTGATAAAGACGAACTCCTGCCCGGCGATCTGGTCTTTTTTAAAACGGGCTCCGGTGAAAGCGGCCTTCATGTCGGCATTTATGACACCGATAATCAGTTCATTCATGCCTCGACCAGCCGTGGCGTGATGCGCTCCTCTCTGGATAATGTTTACTGGCGTAAAAACTTCTGGCAGGCCAGACGTATTTAACCGCTGCATAAAAATGCAGTGCGGAGGGCCTGGCGGTGAAAATAGACGTCAGGCTTTTCTTGCGGGTTGATTAAAGTTAAATTTTTTGCCCAATTATTTATGTCCGCATGTGCCTGTTTTATCTAAAACTGGCTATTATTCAATAACCAGGATAAAATTAATTAAGATTCAGGGAAAAATCTGAAAATTAATACGGAAAGAATGAAATTAACCTTATTAAAATCAAGACAGTGGAATTGTGCCTGCAATTGCTCCAGGATGTTCTCTCTCATCTTTAATGCAGGACAAGCGCGATGATTATTACGCTAGATAATGCTTACCAGTCTGAACTTTTACTCCTTCCGGCGCGTGATAGTGCAGGTTTGCTTAAAGGTTTAGAGATTTTGGTTAACTTTACTGGCGTGGGTGCGGACGTACGGATCCCGACTGAACTGGTTATCCCACATCTTTCTCAGGAAGATGAATTAGCGCTGTTTCAGGAGAAACTACAATTACTCGATACCTGTAAGCTATTTTTTATTCAGCATCAGTTAATTGCATGGATCAATATTACACCTGCAATTGTTGAGTTTTTATTAACTAATGAGAACGCTGTTTCAATCCTTGAACGATATCCGTTTCTTGAGTTTACTGTTAATGAGAACTATCCAGGTTTAAATAACGGGAAAGACGATCCCTGTCTGGCAAGAATGGCGATCCATTTCCCCCTAGTGCTGGCTAACTTCGGTGCAGGGGCTGCGTCCCTTAAGCCGGTTTATGATGGTCTGTTCAAACGGGTGGTTCTGGATAAAAACTTTATCCAGCAGCGTGTCTCGGCACTCTCGTTTGAGCCTTTTATGCGCGCTATTCTCTGGCAGATCGCGCCGCACTGTCAGTCGGTCATGGTCTCGGGAATTGACGATCACGGCATCTTACAACGCGTGCTGCCCTTCAATTTTGGTGCAATGCAGGGAAGCCTGTGGCCTGCCGTCCCGGCAGAGCGGGTCACGACTCTCGTACAGCAATAACCCCTTTCTTCGCCCGTGTTTACGTCCAGGGAAACCCTCTACACTTAAAGCAGGAGGACTTATGACCCTGTCTTTTACTGCTCACTGGCACGATGAATTACCCGGCTTTTACACCGCGCTTAAGCCAACGCCTTTACAAAACGCGCGTCTTATCTGGCATAACGATGCATTAGCGGATTCGCTTGGCATCCCTTCGACGCTTTTTCAGCCAGAAAAAGGCGCCGGCGTCTGGGGCGGCGAAACGCTGCTTCCGGGCATGAAGCCGCTGGCTCAGGTCTACAGCGGACATCAGTTTGGCGTCTGGGCGGGACAGCTCGGCGATGGCCGCGGTATCCTGCTGGGTGAACAAGTTCTGCCGAATGGCGAAACGCTCGACTGGCACCTGAAAGGGGCAGGGCTAACCCCATACTCACGCATGGGAGATGGCCGCGCGGTGCTGCGTTCAACCATACGTGAAGGTCTGGCTTCCGAGGCGATGCACGCTCTGGGGATCCCTACCTCACGTGCGCTGTCCATTGTCACCAGCGACACGCCGGTGGCCCGCGAAACGATGGAGCAGGGAGCGATGCTGGTCCGCGTGGCGGAAAGCCATCTGCGTTTCGGTCATTTTGAACACTTCTACTATCGCCGCGAGCCGGATAAAGTCCGCCAGCTTGCCGATTACGCTCTTCGTCGTCACTGGCCGCACCTGCAAAACGAGCCGGACCGCTATGTTCTCTGGTTCCGTGATATTGTTGCGCGCACCGCCGCAATGATTGCCCGCTGGCAGGCCGTCGGCTTTGCCCATGGGGTGATGAACACCGACAACATGTCCCTGTTAGGGCTGACGTTTGACTACGGTCCGTACGGCTTCCTTGATGACTATCAGCCGGGTTACATCTGTAACCATTCGGACTATCAGGGGCGTTACCGTTTCGACAACCAGCCTGCGGTGGGGCTGTGGAACCTTCAGCGGCTTGCACAAAGCCTGTCGCCGTTTATCGACGTCGATGCCCTGAACGATGCGCTGGACAGCTATCAGGAGGTCCTGCTGCGGGAATACGGTGTGTTAATGCGCACCAGGCTGGGGCTGATGACGCAGGAAAAAGGCGATAACGCGCTGCTGAATGGGCTGTTTGCCATCATGGCGCGTGAAGGCAGCGACTATACCCGAACCTTCCGTATGCTGAGCCAGACCGCGCAGCAGAGCGCCGCGTCACCGCTGCGCGACGAGTTCGTCGATCGACAGGCGTTTGATGACTGGTTTGCCGCTTACCGGGCGCGTTTACAGCAGGAACAAATTGATGACGATACCCGCCAGGCGCGGATGAAGGCGGTTAACCCGGCGATGGTATTGCGCAACTGGCTGGCGCAGCGGGCCATTGAGCAGGCAGAGCAGGGGGACTATACCGAGCTGCATCGGCTACATATCGCCCTGCGCACGCCGTTTGCCGACCGGGAGGATGACTATGTCAGCCGCCCGCCGGACTGGGGCAAGCGGCTGGAAGTGAGCTGCTCAAGCTAAGGGGCGAGAAAAACCTGCGGCGCGGCGTGCGCCGGATGTCTGCCGACGTGCACCTGCGCACCGTACCAGCGTGCCAGCGCGTCGGCCTGCAAAACCGTCTCCGGTATGCCCTGAGAAACAATCCTGCCGTTGTGTAACAGTAGGATCCGGTCCGACCATAATGCGGCAAGATTGAGATCGTGCAGCACCACGCAGGCGTGAAGATGGCCCTGACGGGTCAGCGATTTCAACAGGCGCAGCAGATGCTGCTGGTGGTAGAGATCCAGCGCGGAAGTGGGTTCGTCGAGAAACAGCCAGCCGCGTGGCGTTCCGTCACGCCACAGCTGCGCGAGCGCGCGGGCGAGCTGGACGCGCTGCTGCTCGCCCCCCGAGAGGGCATGATAGCGCCTGCCGGCCAGCGGCAGGCAACCGGTCAGCTGCAATACCTCACGCACAATTGACGGTTCCGGGTGACGCGTCCAGGGCGCACGCCCCATTCCAACGATCTCCTCCACCTGCCAGTCAAATTCAGGCTGAGATTGCTGGCGCATCACCGCCCGATAGCGCGACAGCACCTGCGGATGCCATTCATCCAGCGCTTTTCCCGCCAGCGAACAGCCTCCGCTGTCGGGTTTCAGATAGCCGGTCAGCAGCCGCAGCAGCGTGGATTTCCCCGCGCCGTTGGGGCCGATCAATGTAACCAGCTCTCCCTGCGACAGTGACACCGAAACATTATCTGTCAGCGTGCGGCCAGACCGGGTAAAAGTCAGATTTTCAGCCGTATAACGTTCAGCCATGCTGTTCTCCACGACGAAAAATGAGCCATAAGAACCAGGGAGCGCCAAGGATACTGGTGAGCAGGCCGACCGGCATTTCTGCCGGGGCGACCAGGGTGCGCGCGACCGTATCCGCCACCAGCAGCAGTAAAGCGCCCGCGAGTACCGTGCCGGGGAGGGTTGCCCGGTGATCGGCGCCCAACCACATGCGCATCAGGTGCGGCACCACGAGTCCGACAAAGCCAATCACGCCGCTGACGGCGACAGCCGCAGCGACCAGCAGGGCGCTGCATAACAGTAATATTCGCTGTACAAGGGCAACGTCCACGCCAAGGTAATGCGCTTCCTCTTCACCCAGTTGCAGTAAATTTAACGCACTGGCACAGCGCCAGATCGCCAGAGCGGCAGGCACCATCAGCGAGGTCACGGCGAGCAGCGTGGACCACTGCGCCTGACCAAGACTTCCCATTCCCCAGAGTGAAAGCTGACGCAGCTGGGCGTCATTGCTGACCCACGAAAGCACACCTACTGCCGCACCGCACAGGGCATTGATGGCGATACCCACCAGCAACAGACGTGACAGAGAGGTGTCATGCTGCTTGCTGAGCAGGAAGATCACGCCTGTGGCTGCCAGCGCTCCAAAAAATGCCGCCAGCATAGGGGCGTAAAGCATCACCAGCGCGGGCAGCGCAAGCGGGAGCACCACCCACAGGGCGACGGCCAGCGCCGCACCGCTGCTGATCCCGAGCAGGCCCGGGTCGGCAAGCGAATTGCGGAACAGCCCCTGCATGACGCAGCCGGCGAGCGCCAGCGACCCGCCAATCACCAGCGCCAGCAGCACGCGGGGCAGACGGATGGTGAGCCAGATCTGGCGTAGCGTCTCATCGCTGCCGCTCCACAGCACGTTCACCGGCAGGCGTAACGCCCCAAAACCGGTAGCCATGATCGTCATGACGATAAGCGACCCCGCCAGAAGCCATAACGATAACGTGATGCGCCGGGACATCAGGGCAGTTGCTCCGCTCTGGCACGCAGCTGTTGTATGGCTTTCGGCGTGCGGACGCTGAAGCCCAGCAGGGCCATGTCATCAATAGCCAGCACCTGCTTGCTTCGTCCCGCTGGCGTTTGCGCCAGACCGGGCAGTTTCCACAGATTTTCTTCGCCGCCCAGCGCGTTAAGGCCCTCCTGCGAAATCACCACCAGATCCGGCTGGCTGGCCATCACCCCCTCCTGGGAAAGCGGCTGATAGCGGGTAAAGCCCTGCATGGCGTTCTGCAACCCGGCGGCGCGTATTGCCGCATCCGCACCGGTCTGTTGCCCGGCCGCCATTGCGGTCATTCCGCCGTGGCTGAGGATAAACAGCACCCGCTTGTTGAGCGGTGTTGAGGGCAGTGCCGCCAGCGCCTGACGCAGCGAGTTGCGCAGGGTTTCCCCTTGCGCCTCATGATGCGTCGCCTGAGCTATCACCCGTACTTTTTCGTCAATCGCGCGCAGGTCAGGCGTGCCGGGAACGGTAACCACCCGGACGTGGCTCTGTTCAACCTGCTTCAGCGCCAGAGAGGGCTGCGCCTGGTCGCTTGCCAGCACCAGCGTCGGGCGTACGGACAAAATCCCCTCCGCATTCAGCTGGCGAAGATACCCCACGTCAGGCAGCGCGTTTGTCGCCTGCGGCCACTGGCTGGTACTGTCGCGCGCAACCAGAGAAGACTCCGCGCCGAGGGCGTAGACGATCTCCGTCACATCGCCGCCGAGGGCGACAATTCTCTCCGGCGCGGCGACGGCGACCAGCGGCAGGGCACAGAGCAGGGCAAACCAGTTTTTCATGCCGCCAGCCCTTCCGGCGTCAGGGCGTCAATCTGGCGACGCCACTGGCTCTGCTCAGGCTCGCCTTCGGTACGCTGCCCATAGAGCTGGGCGATCTGAGTGCCATCCGCAGCAAACAGCTCCAGGCTGGTAACGTGTCCGTCCGCCGTAGGTTTACGCGTTACCCACGTCTCGGCGATAGTCTCCTCCAGCAGATGCAGGGTAAAGGTTGGGTTGAAGATGTTCAGCCAGCCTTTCATGGGCGTCAGTTTTTCCACCACACCGGTGAAAATCTGCACGCAGCCGCGGTTGCCGACGAAGATCATGATTTCGTTTCTGTCCTGTCGCGCCGTCTCCAGCAGCTGTGCCAGCGCGCTGTTATCCACCTTACAGGCCAGATCGTCACTCACCAGACGAAACGCCTGCTGGCGGCTCAGGTTATGGCGCTTCAGTAAGCTAAAGAACTGATGCACGTCGGTCATGGCGCGCCACTCTTTCTCCACCGAGCCTGCATCAGCACCGTCGGAATGCGCAGGGGACTCGACAGCCTTTAGCGCCAGAGCGGGGTTATCGGCAATGATAAAACGGGTCAGCACGTCGCCCCAGGCGGCAACGTCGGTGTGATCCGTGGTGTAGACCTTAAGTAAAGCGTCGCCCTGATGATCGAAGAACTGAATGCTCTGACGTTCGCCGCGGGAGGTCGTTTCACTTATGTGAAACGCGCTCGCCCACTGGTTGAGGAACAAACGCAGATCCAGCGCACGCGGATTTAGCACCAGCCCGGCGTGGCCGCCGAGGTGCTGGTTAGTAAACGCTCCGATCTGTTCATGAACGGCGTATTCGTTACGGCAGATGCATTTGGTTTCCCCCACCGACTCCAGCGCCGCCAGAATCTCACGGATTTCACCGCGCAGCCGCCAGGCGTCGTGTCCAACACGCGCAAATGCCAGCTCTGCTTCGCTGATGTGCATTAATCCGGCGATATCACGGGCGTACTTACCCGGATGTTCTTCTTTAAGCTCAAGCCAGCGTGTGTAGTGACCCATAATCTTATCCTTCTGAATCGTTGCCCCGAAGGGAATTACCATTGATAACTGACGAAGATCTTGCCGTTGCGGCCATCCTGCGGGATGCCCTGCGGTGACCAGTAGGCTTTGTCGAAGGCGTTCCCCAGCACGAGGGTGGTGGTGATGCCTTTGAACTGCTGCTGACCTTTATAGCTGACGTAGAAATCATTCACTGCGTACCCAGGCTGCTCGCTGTAGCTGCTGCTGATGTGCGTTGAACGTTCGACGAAGGTGCCGATCCAGCCCACGGAGAATCCGCTTTGCGCCACCGGGATATCCAGCTTGCTGGTGACGGTGTCCGGGTTGATGCTGGAGATGTATTCGCCCGTGTCGGTATCTTTCCCGCGCGTGCGGTTGTAGGCCACGTCCAGGTTGAACAGGCTGGTCGCGTAGGTCGCCATCATGTCCCAGCCCCAGATTTTGGCATTTGGTACGTTATAGGACATGGTGGTGGCCGCCGCAAAATCGACGTTAGTGGAGATGTAATCTTTCGCTTTGGTGTCGAAGTAGCTGGCTTTGAACTCCAGCGCGTCGTTGGCGAGCAGCAGATCGTCAAAACGTAGCCCAAAACCGAACTCCTGGGTTTCGTTAGTTTCCGGACGCAGGTTCGGGTTCGGCACCCAGTAGTTGGTGTAGAAGCTGCCGATAGAGAAGTGCTTCGAGTCGTTATACATCTCGCCCATCGTTGGCGCGCGGAAGGCCTGGGCGTAAGAGCCGAACAGCATCAGCCAGTCGGCTGGACTCACGGTTAACCCGGCGCGTGATGACCACTTATCCGCATCCACGTCATCGTAACCGCTGCTGCTGCCGCGGTAGTTGTCGTAACGCGTCCCGCCGAGAAGCGTTACCGGCAGGTCGCGCAGGGTAATCTCATCCTGCAACCAGCCGGAGCTGAAGTCGATTTTAGCGTCCGGGAAGCCGGTGGTCGCGCCGCCAGGGTGTTGCTCCTGACGATAGTATTCCCCGCCGTAGGTCAGCAGGTGCGAGGCGAAGGAGTCGCTGAACAGGCGGGTGCGGTTTTCGACTTTTCCGCCTTTGGTGGTCTGCTTACGGAACTCACCGCTGGCGTCGATGTTCTGGGCGTTGATCCTCGCTTCGGACCAGTAAATTTTCGCATCGGCGTTCAGCCAGTTGTTTCCGGCTGGCGCAATGCGGTAGCCAAGCTGGGCATCGCGCTGAATGGTGGAACGATCGGTCATCGGGTTACTGCTGCTGGCATCCGTGGTCTGCGGATTTTTCGGCTCCTGCGCGTCGTTGTTGTAGTAGCGCAGGGAGCCGCTCAGCGTCTGCGCCGGATCGATTTTCCAGCTGCCTTTCGCCAGCATATTGTTGATGGATTCGTCGTTTGGCGCCCTCGCGCCGTCACTCTGGCGAATGTCGCCGCGATCGCGGCTGGACCATGAGACCAGGCCGTCCAGGGTATCGGTGCGGCCATAGGCGCTGGCGCCCATCCCGATGCTGTGATCGCCCGTTGCACCGGTAGCAAATACGCGATAGCCGCTGTTTTTACCTGCATCCAATAGATCGCTGGCGTCGACGGTGTCATACGAAATTACGCCGCCCAGCGCGCCGCTGCCGTACAGCAAGGCGGAAGGGCCACGTACCACTTCGATACGTTTGATCAGTGCCGGATCGAGGAACGTGCTGTTCAGGTGTCCGGTATCGGTGCCCTGGCGCACGCCATCCACCAGCACCAGCACGCCACGGCGGTCATAGCCACGGAGGTTAACGTCCTGACCGTTGGTGCGCCCGGTGCCGTCCAGCGTCAGACCGGGCACCTTGCGCAGCAGGTCGGCAGCGGAGCTGGCGGTCTGGTTTTCCGGCGCGGTGGCGTCAATCACGCTCACCATCATGGGGGCTTCAAAGGCGCTGCGGGCATTGCCGGTGGCGGTGACGGTGATCTCGTCTGCAGCGGCAACCGTAACGCCCGGCAGGGTGCTGACAATCGCCAGCGCCAGAAGAGACGGGCGTAAAGACGCGGATTGCAGGTGTGGCATAGCAACTCTCCATAAGAATTGAAAAGCGCTGGCTGCCTGGGGATCACCTGGGTGGCTGGCGAATGTGTTGTCTGGTTTATTTAGTCAGGATCAGTTTTCCGGCATTGGTCTGGCGCAGCAGGTAGTGCTGGCCGTCATGCTCGATAATGACCCGTCCCTCCTCACCCAACAGGCTTTTACTGTCGATTCGGCGATCGGTGGGAGCAGGGGACGGCGCTGTGTGTGTTTTTGTTGGCGTTGCCGCGCTGTTATCGGTCGGTGACATAATGTTTATAAATAACAATCAATGTAACAATGATAATCATTATCAATAAACTGCAAATTCACAGCAAGCGTTTTTGTGAAAATTGTGTGACGAGATCAAATTTGGGGGAGAGATGCGGTCTGACGCCCTCACCCCGACCCTCTCCCACGGGGAGAGGGAGAAGGGCACGAATCGTAGGCCGGGTAAGGCAAAGCCGCCACCCGGCAAGGGGTTAGAAGCGCGAATCTACCGCAGACGCCAGCATCTCCAGCAGCCGTTCGCTGTCTTCCCAGCTCAGGCACGGGTCGGTGATTGACTGGCCGTAGACCATTTGCTGTCCGGCGACGATCTTCTGCGTGCCTTCTTTGATAAAGCTCTCCGCCATAATTCCTGCAATGGCGGTCGAGCCGCTGCGGATCTGCTGGCAAACTTCCTCGCAGACGTCCAGCTGGCGGCGGTGCTGTTTCTGACAATTGCCGTGGCTGAAATCCACCACCAGATGCTCCGGCAGGTCAAATTCCGCCAGCGTTTCGCAAGCGGCGGCAATATCTTCTGCATGGTAATTCGGTTTTTTACCGCCACGCATAATGATATGTCCGAACGGGTTGCCGCTGGTCTGGTAGATGGTCATCTGGCCATTTTTATCCGGCGAGAGGAACATATGGCTGGCGCGTGACGCGCGGATGGCATCTACGGCAATTCGGGTATTACCGTCCGTTCCGTTTTTGAAGCCCACCGGACAGGAGAGCGCCGACGCCATTTCACGGTGGATCTGACTTTCGGTGGTACGCGCGCCAATCGCGCCCCAGCTTATGAGGTCGGCAATAAACTGTCCGGTCACCATATCCAGAAATTCGGTGGCAGTCGGCACGCCCAGCTCGTTAACCTGTAACAGCAGCTTGCGCGCCAGCGCAATACCGTGATTCACCCGGTAGCTACCGTTCAGATCCGGATCGGAAATCAATCCTTTCCAGCCCACGACGGTACGCGGCTTTTCAAAGTAGGTACGCATCACGATCTCCAGGCGATCCTGATACGTGCCGCGCAGCGTCTGAAGGCGTTGTGCATAATCCATTGCCGCGTCCAGGTCGTGGATGGAGCAGGGGCCAATCACCACCAGAAGACGTTTGTCTTCACCATTGAGAATTTTTTCGATGCGGCGACGGGAGGCCGTCACATGGTCCGCCACCTCGGCGGAAACGGGATGCAGCCTGGCCAGTTCAGCCGGTGTGACCAGGCTATCAATGCGCGCGGTGCGCAGTTCGTCGGTTTTGTTCATGGAATGTCTCAGAAATTTTTTGCTTCATCGGCAGACTACCGGGAAGTGATGGGCATCACCTTAAACCAATCCCTGCTGATTTCAAGTTCGGGGCACGTCGCCCCGAGGATGGCATGATAATAACTGAAACTGAATTAATGCACTAGCGTATTAGTACATGCGGCGATTTAGCCCCATGATATCGAGGATCTTGGTGGCAATTTCTTCTACTGAATAGTTGGTACTGTTCAGCCAGGGAATTTGATTTTTCCGGTACAGCGCTTCGACTTCAGAGACTTCCATTCGGCACTGGCGCATCGAGGCGTAGCGGCTGTTCTCGCGACGTTCTTCGCGGATCGCCGCCAGTCGTTCCGGGTTGATGGTCAGCCCAAACAGCTTATGCTGGAGCGGCTTGAGCGCGGCGGGCAGCACCAGGTTATCCATATCATCGGCAATAAAGGGGTAGTTGGCGGCGCGAATGCCAAACTGCATTGCCAGGTATAGGCTGGTGGGAGTTTTACCGCAGCGCGACACGCCGAGCAAAATCACCTGCGCCTGGTCGAGATTGCGCAGCGAGATCCCGTCGTCGTGCGCCAGGGTGTAGTCAATAGCGGCAATACGCGCATCGTATTTGGTCAGGTTACCGGGGTTCAGCCCGTGGGTACGGTGGGCGATCGGCGTCGGATCGAGCTTCAGCTCGCTTTGCAAGGGGGCAACCAGCGCCTGCACGATGTCCTGACAGAAGCCCTCGCTTTGCAGAATGATATTGCGGATCTCAGGGATCACAATGGAATAGAACACCAGCGGACGAACGCCGGTCTGCTGGTAAATGGCGTCGATCTGATCCTTGACCGCTTTGGCCCGGCTCTCATTTTCCACGAACGGCAGCGTGATGCTGTTTATCGATACCGGAAACTGCGACATCACCGCGTGTCCCAGCACCTCGGCGGTAATCGCCGTCCCATCAGAAATATAAAAAACGTGGCGATCGACAGCATTATCCATTTTATCCACCCTGAATAGCGTACGTAATTGCCTGAAAGCATAAATTAAAAAAGTTAATTTCACAGCAAAGAACTTATCTGAATTTAAAATGAAATGGTGTTTTTGATTTTCCTGAAAAGTGGATTTCATTTTTCGATTAGCGGCTTTATTTCTAAGGTTTTTGCCGGAATCTATAGGAATCATCGGGTTAGCGAATGGCGGGAAACTGTCCGAAAAGTTGAAAATTTAAATTGCTTACACGATTCACCGTTTTTTTAGCGGAAATAAATATGCCAGTATAAATACGTAGTCAGGTGTTTCTTACTCCGATCAAATATCACAAAAGGATTGTTTCGATGTCCAACAATGGCTCGTCACCGCTGGTGCTTTGGTATAACCAACTCGGCATGAATGATGTAGACAGAGTTGGGGGCAAAAATGCCTCCCTGGGTGAAATGATTACAAATCTGTCCGGTATGGGTGTCTCCGTACCTAACGGGTTTGCCACAACCGCCGATGCGTTTAACCTGTTTTTAGACCAGAGCGGTGTAAACCAGCGCATTTACGACCTGCTGGATAAAACGGATATTGATGATGTCACCGAGCTTGCCAAAGCCGGCGCGCAAATCCGCCAGTGGATTATCGACACACCTTTCCAGCCGGAACTGGAAAAAGCCATCCATGACGCCTACAACCAGCTCTCCGCTGACGACGCGCAGGCCTCCTTTGCCGTGCGCTCTTCCGCTACCGCAGAAGATATGCCGGATGCCTCTTTCGCCGGGCAGCAGGAAACCTTCCTCAACGTCCAGGGTTACGAGGCGGTACTGGTGGCGGTGAAGCATGTGTTTGCTTCCCTGTTCAACGACCGCGCCATCTCCTATCGCGTCCATCAGGGCTATGACCACCGCGGCGTCGCGCTCTCCGCAGGCGTACAGCGCATGGTGCGCTCCGACGTGGGCTCTTCCGGCGTGATGTTCTCTATCGACACTGAATCCGGCTTCGACCAGGTGGTGTTTATCACCTCCGCATGGGGTCTGGGCGAGATGGTGGTGCAGGGGGCGGTGAACCCTGACGAATTCTATGTGCACAAGCCTACGCTGGCGGCTAACCGTCCGGCAGTGGTACGCCGCACCATGGGCTCGAAAAAAATCCGCATGATCTATGCCCCGACGCAAGAACATGGCAAGCAGGTCACCATTGAAGATGTGCCGCAGGAGCAGCGGGATCGCTTCTCCCTGACCGACGCCGAAGTGGAAGAGCTGGCGAAGCAGGCGGTGCAGATTGAAAAACACTATGGCCGTCCGATGGACATCGAGTGGGCCAAAGACGGACACACCGGCAAGCTGTTTATCGTGCAGGCGCGTCCGGAAACCGTCCGTTCACGCGGTCAGGTCATGGAGCGCTACACCCTGCACGCGCAGGGCAAAATTGTCGCGGAAGGCCGCGCAATCGGCCACCGCATCGGTGCCGGTCCGGTGAAAGTGATCCACGACATTAGCGAGATGAACCGCATTCAGCCAGGCGACGTGCTGGTGACCGACATGACCGACCCGGACTGGGAACCGATCATGAAAAAAGCGGCTGCCATCGTCACCAACCGCGGTGGCCGTACCTGTCACGCGGCAATCATTGCCCGTGAGCTGGGGATCCCGGCGGTAGTCGGCTGTGGTGACGCGACCGAACGCATGAAGGACGACCAGAACGTGACGGTCTCCTGTGCCGAAGGCGATACCGGTTACGTGTATGCTGATATCCTCGACTTCAGCGTGAAAAGCTCCAGCGTGGATACCATGCCGGATCTGCCGCTGAAGATCATGATGAACGTCGGCAACCCGGACCGCGCGTTTGACTTCGCCTGCCTGCCGAACGAAGGCGTGGGCCTGGCGCGTCTGGAATTTATTATTAACCGTATGATCGGGGTGCACCCGCGTGCGCTGCTGGAGTTCGACGACCAGGACGCAAAACTGCAAAACGAAATCCGCGAGATGATGAAGGGTTACGACTCGCCGAGAGAGTTCTATGTTGGTCGTCTGACGGAAGGGATCGCCACGCTCGGCGCGGCCTTCTACCCGAAACGCGTGATCGTGCGTCTGTCGGACTTTAAGTCCAACGAATACGCCAACCTGGTGGGCGGCGAACGCTACGAGCCGGAAGAAGAGAACCCGATGCTGGGCTTCCGCGGCGCCGGACGCTACGTGTCGGAAAGCTTCCGCGACTGCTTCGCGCTGGAGTGCGAGGCGGTAAAACGCGTGCGCAACGACATGGGGCTGACCAACGTGGAAATCATGATCCCGTTCGTCCGTACCGTGGATCAGGCGAAGGCGGTGGTAGATGAGCTGGCGCGTCAGGGGCTGAAGCGCGGCGAGAACGGGCTGAAGATCATCATGATGTGTGAAATTCCGTCTAACGCCCTGCTGGCAGAGCAGTTCCTGGAGCACTTCGACGGCTTCTCCATTGGCTCGAATGACATGACGCAGCTGGCGCTCGGCCTGGACCGCGACTCCGGCGTTGTCTCTGAGCTGTTCGATGAGCGTAACGAGGCGGTGAAAGCGCTGCTCTCCATGGCCATCCGCGCGGCGAAGAAACAGGGTAAATATGTCGGGATTTGCGGCCAGGGTCCTTCTGACCATGAAGACTTTGCGGCCTGGCTGATGGACGAGGGAATTGATAGCCTCTCCCTGAACCCGGACACCGTGGTGCAGACCTGGCTGAGCCTGGCAGAGCTGAACAAGTAAAACCTGCATAATCTGAAAAAGGCGAGGATATCTGTCCTCGCCTTTTTTATTTTCCTGCGAATATGCTCACCATCACAAATAAAGCAAAAAACCAAATATCATAATTTATCTGTTAATTTAGACAATTGTTAGCGGGCAGGGCGTTGCTAATACTTGAGCCTTACCGCGTACATCCGTCGGGATGATGCGCGACTGGTTGAAATACGTTTTAACCTGATAAAAAGGCAAATAACAATGACAATCTCCTCTGTATTACGTACCAAAGATAAAATAGGTTATGGCCTCGGCGATATGGCCAGCGCGCTGGTCTGGCAAACGGCAACTTTATTTCTCGCTTATTTCTATACGGACGTATTCGGTTTGCCTGCCGCCATTATGGGCACCATGTTTTTAGTGGTGCGCGTGGTCGATGCGTTTGTCGACCCGTGCATTGGCGCGCTGGTGGACCGCACTCAGACCCGCCACGGTCGTTTTCGTCCCTGGCTGCTCTGGTTTGCCATTCCGTTTGGCGTGAGCTGCCTGATTACCTTCTACGTACCGGATGCTGGGCAGACGGCGAAAATTGTCTATGCCTGCGTAACCTATGCCATCCTGAGCCTGATCTATTCCGCGATTAATGTCCCTTACTGTGCCATGCCCGGCGCGCTGACGCTCGACCCGCGAGAACGCCACTCGCTGCAATCCTGGCGCTTTGGCCTGTCGTTTATCGGCGGGTTGATTGTAACGGTCATCGCGCTGCCGCTGGTCTCATTATTAGGCCAGGGGAATGTGCAAAAAGGCTATTTCTATGCCATGAGCCTGATGGGGCTGCTGGGTATTGTTTTATTCTTCTGCTGCTTCTTTATGACCCGGGAGCGTTACTCGCCGCGCAATGACACCTCCGGTTCGATGCTGACGGATTTAAAACTGCTGGCCGCCAATAGCCAGTGGCGAATAGTTTTTCTGTTTAATATTTTACTGTTAACCGCCGTCGTGACGCGTGGCTCTGCGACCATGTATTACGTTAACTATGTTCTGTTACGTCCGGAACTGGTTTTTGCCTTTATTGTTTCCGGCATGGTGGCCTCCTTAAGCGGCGCATTATTATCTGAACGCCTGCTGGGGAAATTTGACCGGGTGCGTGCCTATCAGTGGACCATTATTTCTTTCGTTATTTTTGGCGCGCTGATTTTCTTCATTCCGCCTTCGCAGGTGTGGCTGATATTCGGTCTGAATATTGTGTTTAGCTTTATTCAGAACCTGACCACGCCGCTGCAATGGACCATGTTCTCCGATGTGGTGGACTACGAAGAACACCGTAGCGGCCGCCGCCTGGACGGGCTGGTCTTTTCAACCGCCCTGTTTGCCATCAAGTTTGGGCTGGCGCTGGGTGGGGCGGTGGTCGGTTGGGTGCTTGGCATGGTGGATTACGCTCCGGGTCAGGCAAACCAGGCGCCTCATGTTCTTGCAACCATCAATGCCCTGTTCACCCTGATCCCCTGCGCGCTGTTCCTCTGCATGGTGGCGCTCCTTGCCATCTACAAACTTAACAGCCGGCTGGTGGACAGCATCGCCCGCGAGCTGGCCAGCAAACGCGATAGTCGAAACGATGCGGGGCAGCTCAGCCCGGCAACCCAATCCGCACTACAGGAGTAAACCATGACTGCGATCTACAAGGACGCGGGACGTCCCGTACACGAGCGTGTCGCTGATTTACTGGCGCGTATGACGCCGGAAGAGAAATTTGCCCAGATGCACGCGTACTGGCTGATCCTCGATGAACACGGCAACCACCGCGAGCGCAGCGATCTGAGCGATGAATTCGCTGGCGTGAGCGAACAGGCGTCCCTCAACGAAAGGCTGAAGCTCGGCGTCGGGCAGATCACCCGTCCGCTCGGCACGCACATTGTTAATGCAAAAACCGGCGTGCGTGCCGCCAACCGCCTGCAACGCATGATGATGGAGGAGACCCGGCTCGGCATTCCGGCGCTGTTTCATGAGGAGTGTCTGGTGGGGCTGCTGTGCAAAGATGCAACCCTGTTCCCGTCGTCGCTAAACTACGGTTCCACCTGGGACCCGGAGCTGGTACAGCGCGCAGCGGAGCAGATTGGCAAAGAGGCCCGATCCGTCGGGTGCCAGCAGGGGCTGGCCCCGGTGCTGGATGTCTCGCGCGATGTGCGCTGGGGACGGACGGAAGAGACATTTGGGGAAGATCCTTGGCTGGTAGGGGTGATGGCGACGGCGTACGTGAAGGGGTTGCAGGGCGATAAGCGCGATCTGCTGGCGACCCTGAAACATTACGTCGGCCACTCCTTCAGCGAAGGGGCGCGCAACCATGCGCCGGTCCATCTCGGTTTCAGCGAGCTAAACGATACCTTCCTGCTGCCGTTTGAGATGGCGGTGAAGCTGGCCAACGCCGGTTCGGTGATGCCAGCCTATCACGACATTGATAATCAGCCAGGGCACAGCGACCATTTCCTGCTCACTACCGTGCTGCGTGAACAGTGGGGCTTCGACGGCATTATCGTGGCGGATTACGGCGGCGTCAGCCTGCTGCACCAGCACCACGGAATTTCTCACGATCCAGCGGAATCGGCGGCGCTGGCGTTTAACGCCGGGCTGGACGTGGAATTGCCGAAGGATGACTGCGCGCGTAATCTGGCGGAAGCGGTAGAGCGTGGGCTTATCTCAATGGCGAAAGTGGATGAGATTGTGGCGCGCGTGCTAAGTGAAAAATTCCGTCTCGGGCTGTTTGAAAAACCGTACGCCGCCGAAGACGGCATCGATTTGCAGAGTGAGGCGACCCGGCAGGTGGCGCGCGAGGTGGCAACAAAATCGATCACGCTGCTGGAAAACAACGGCATATTACCTCTCGGCGGAAAACCCCGTGTAGCGGTGGTGGGGCCGACGGCTGACGATCCGCTGGCGCTGCTGAGCGGCTACAGCTTCCCGGTTCACCTGATCATCAGCGATATGGTTGAAGAGACCTCACAGGTAACGACGCCGCGCGCGGCGCTGGAGCAGTATCTTGGCGCATCGCAGGTTCGTTACGCGAAAGGGTGCCACATTATCGAAAAACGGATGGCGGGGGCGCCGGTATTTCCGGGCGACAGCGGCGGTAAACCGATGCAGCAATCGCCGGTTTCACAACGTATGGATCTGATCCCCGACGCCGTGAGCGCGGCAAAAGAGAGTGACGTGGTGGTGGCCTGCGTGGGCGACCTTGCCGGGCTGTTCCAGAGCGGCACCGTGGGGGAAGGATCTGATACCGACTCGCTGGATCTGCCAGGAGTGCAGCAACAGCTGCTGGAGGCGCTGGTGGCAACCGGTAAGCCGGTGATTGTCGTCATGACGGGCGGGCGTCCTTATAACCTTCAGGGGCTGGAAGAGAAGGTGGCCGCGCTGATGATGGCCTGGGCGCCGGGGCAGGAAGGGGGCTGGGCGATTGCAGATGTCTTAACCGGCCGCGCGGAGCCGCAGGGCAGGCTGGTAGTGAGCGTGCCGAAAAACGCCGGGGCGATGCCGTACTACTATAACCACAAGCTGAAAAGCGGCGGCACGCCGTTTGCGTTCCATTTCGGCGCACTTTACCCGTTCGGTTACGGTCTCGGCTGGACGCAGTTTCGCTGGGGCGCGGCCCGCCTGGCTGAAAGCCGCGTCCCGATCGACGGAGAGGTGGCGTTAAGCGTCGATATCACCAACACCGGCGAGCGCAGCGGCAGCGAAGTGGTACAGGTGTACGTACGCGATAAGGTCGCCACGCAGGTGCGTCCGCTTCAGGAGCTGAAAGCGTTCCAGCGCGTTACGCTTTCACCGGGAGAAACCGCCACGCTGACCTTTACCCTGCCGGTGGAGATGTTTAATTTCACCCGCCGGGACGGAAAGCGAATTGTCGAGCCAGGGGAGTTTGAGCTACAGGTTGGCGCGTCCTCGGCGGATATTCGCGAGGTGGTGAACGTGCTGGTGACCGGGGAAACGCGGGTGCTGGCGGGGGATTGGCGGATGCTTAGTCGCTGTGACATTACACTGGCGTAAAAAGGATAAAAAAAAGCCCATCGTGGGAGATGGGCAAAGACTACACACAGCAATTCGTTGTTTCACTCAGGGGATTTCCATGCTTATAAATCAAGATGTTGATTTATAACCGTGTCTTAATAGTAGGCATGCCAGGATTTTGAGTCGATCGGATTCGTCTCAATAGTTAAAGGCAGGTAAAGATTTCTTGAAGAGAATGACGGTTTTAGGCAGGAAAAGGCGGGTCTGACCAGTGTGCAGAGAATAAATAGTTTAGCAACGTTTAAGTATTGCTGTGGAGAGTGTAGGCCGGGTAAGCGTTAGCGCCACCCGGCATCCGTTCTTACTGCGCGTTCTTATCTTCCAGCTCTTCAAGTTCGCTTAAGATGACGTCCGGATCGGTTCCCGGCGGCGGTACTTCATGCACCCAGGCGGAGAAGAGTCGCCAGGTCACCGCAAGCAGCACCGGACCGATGAACAGGCCAATCATGCCGAAGGCAATTAACCCTCCGATTACCCCGGACAGGATCAGAATCAGCGGCAGGTCAGCGCCCATGCGGATGAGGAGGGGACGGATCACGTTATCCATGGTGCCCACCACGCAACTCCAGACCAGCAGTACCGTGCCCCAGGTCGTATCCCCCGTCCAGTAAAGCCAGATAATGCAGGGAACCAGCACCAGCAGCGGACCGAGCTGCGCCAGACAGGTCATCAGCATGACAACGGTGAAAATGGTGGCATAAGGTACGCCGGAAATCGCCAGCCCGATTCCGCCAAGTACAGCCTGCACCAGCGCTGTGACCACCACACCGAGCGCTACCGCGCGGACGGCCTGGGCTGCCAGCAGCACGGCCGCATCGCCGCGTTTACCTGCCAGTCGGGTGGCGAAATGACGTACCCCCAGCGCAACCTGCTCGCCGCGCCAGTACAGCAGGGCGCTGAAGACCAGCATCAACGTACAGTGCATCATGAAGCGACCGATGTGCGCAGCCTGCCCCACAAACCAGGTGGTGGTTGTGCCGATGTACGGACGCACTTTGGCCATCAGGGCGCTACCGCCCATCTCCAGCAGGCTGTGCCAGCCGCTGTACAGTTTTGCGCCCACAACAGGAATACTGTTCAGCCACGCGAGATCCGGCAGCGTCATATCACCGCTGGTGACCGCGCGAATAACCGGGCCGCTACTGTCAACCAGGCTGTTAACCAGTAGTGCAATGGGAATAATAAACAGCAGGAACAACAGCAACGTCATCACCAGCACGGCCAGGCCGCGGCGACCAAACAGCAGTTTCTGCAAACGCAAGAGTAAAGGCCAGGTGGCGACGACGACGGTCGCGGCCCAGGCAAATCCGAGCACGAAAGGACGAACGATCCACAGACACGCAATAATCATAATGGCTAAGAACAGCACCGACAGCAGTATCTGCGCGACATCCCTGGGCTGACGAAGATTGACCATAAACGAAACTTTCCTTAAATGAACACCAGCAAGGCTGATGGGAATATAAACCGCATCTCTCTAATCATTAGTGATTTCAGCGATTTTTGACAGGCGGATTTTGCCCGTAATTCTACGAAGCACATAAGAAAAAAATGTGATAAAACTTTCCAGACACAACGCAAACGATTTCACACTATTCTCATTAGGGTCGACAGCAATGATCCCACAGATTTCTCAGGCACCGGGCGTCGTTCAGCTGGTGCTTAATTTTTTGCAGGCACTGGAGCAACAGGGTTTTACAGGTGACACCGCTACCGATTATGCCGACAGGCTGACGATGGCGACCGATAACAGTATTTACCAGCTTCTTCCCGATGCCGTCGTTTTCCCGCGCTCTACCGCCGATGTGGCGCTCATCGCCCGTCTGGCATCGCAGGAGCGTTTCAGCTCCCTGGTCTTCACCCCGCGTGGCGGCGGGACGGGTACCAATGGGCAGGCGCTGAACCAGGGCATCATCATTGATATGTCCCGCTATATGAACCGCATCATTGAGATCAACCCGGAAGAGGGGTGGGTGCGTGTGGAAGCGGGGGTGATCAAAGATCAGTTGAATCAGTTTTTGAAACCTTACGGCTATTTTTTTGCGCCGGAGCTTTCCACCAGTAACCGCGCGACCATTGGCGGGATGATCAACACCGATGCCTCGGGGCAGGGCTCACTGGTCTACGGCAAAACCTCCGACCACGTTATGGGTGTGCGGGCGGTGCTGCTGGGGGGCGATATCCTCGATACCCAACCGATGCCGATCGAACTGGCCGAAACGCTGGCAGCAGAGAGCACCACCAGCGGACGGATTTATCGCACCGTGCTGGAGCGCTGCCGCGAAAATCGCGAGCTGATCCTTGACAAATTCCCGAAGCTAAACCGCTTCCTGACGGGCTACGATCTGCGACATGTCTTCAATGACGATATGAGCCAGTTTGATCTTACCCGCGTACTGACCGGGTCAGAAGGGACGCTGGCCTTCATCACCGAAGCGCGTCTGGATATCACCCGGTTGCCAAAGGTGCGCCGTCTGGTGAACGTCAAATACAACTCCTTTGACTCCGCGCTGCGTAATGCACCGTTTATGGTGGAGGCGCGGGCGCTGTCGGTGGAAACCGTCGATTCAAAAGTCCTGAACCTGGCCCGGGAGGATATTGTCTGGCATTCGGTGAGCGAACTGATTACCGACGTGCCGGATAAAGAGATGCTCGGCCTGAACATCGTCGAGTTCGCCGGGGATGACGCAGAGCTGATTGAGAGCCAGGTAAACACGCTCTGCCAGCGTCTGGACGAGCTGATTGCGCAGGGGGAAGGCGGCGTCATTGGCTGGCAGCTGTGTAACGATCTCTCCGGCATCGAGCGAATCTACGCGATGCGTAAAAAGGCGGTGGGGCTGCTCGGCAACGCGAAAGGGGCGGCGAAGCCGATTCCGTTTGCGGAAGATACCTGCGTGCCACCGGAACATCTGGCGGATTATATCGTGGAGTTTCGCGCGCTGCTCGACAGCCATGGTCTGAGCTATGGCATGTTCGGGCACGTTGACGCGGGCGTGCTGCACGTGCGCCCGGCGCTGGACATGTGCGATCCGCAGCAGGAGATCCTGATGAAGGAGATCTCCGACGAGGTTGTGGCCCTGACGGCCAAATACGGCGGTTTGCTGTGGGGCGAGCACGGCAAGGGGTTCCGCGCCGAGTACAGCCCGGCCTTTTTTGGCGAACAGCTCTACGCCGAGCTGCGTAAGGTGAAGGCCGCGTTCGATCCTGATAACCGCCTCAATCCGGGAAAAATCTGCCCGCCGGAGGGCGTTGATGCGCCGATGTTGCAGGTGGATGCCGTTAAGCGCGGCACCTATGACCGCCAAATTCCGATTGCGGTACGCGCTTCCTGGCGCGGCGCGATGGAGTGTAACGGCAACGGGCTGTGCTTTAACTTCGATGTGAAAAGCCCGATGTGTCCGTCGATGAAAATCACCAGCAACCGCATCCACTCCCCAAAAGGGCGTGCCACGCTGGTGCGCGAATGGCTGCGCCTGCTGGCCGACCGCGGCGTTGACCCGCTCAAGCTGGAACAGGAGCTGCCGGAAAAACGCGCCAGCCTGCGCGGGCTTATCGAACGCACCCGCAACAGCTGGCATGCGAACAAAGGCGAATACGATTTCTCGCATGAGGTGAAAGAGGCGATGTCCGGCTGCCTGGCGTGTAAGGCGTGTTCAACCCAGTGCCCAATTAAAATTGACGTACCGGAATTCCGTTCCCGCTTCCTCCAGCTGTACCACACGCGTTATCTACGCCCGATGCGCGATCATCTGGTAGCGACGGTGGAGAGTTACGCGCCGCTGATGGCCCGTGCGCCAAAAACCTTTAACTTCTTTATCAACCAGCCACTGGTGCGAAAACTGTCTGAAAAACATATCGGCATGGTGGATCTGCCGCTGCTGTCGGTGCCATCGCTCCAGCGTCGGCTGGTGGGGCACCGCTCGGCGAATATGACCCTGGAACAACTGGAAGCATTAAGCCCTGAGCAGAAAGCGAAGGTGGTGCTGGTGGTGCAGGATCCGTTTACCAGCTATTACGATGCGCAGGTGGTGACCGATTTTGTCCGACTGGCCGAGAAAATCGGCTACCAGCCGGTGGTGCTGCCGTTCTCGCCGAACGGCAAGGCGCAGCACATTAAAGGCTTCCTCACCCGCTTTGCGAAAACCGCGCAGAAAACTTCAGATTTTCTGAATCGCGTGGCGCAGCTCGGCATGCCGATGGTGGGCGTCGATCCGGCGCTGGTGCTCTGTTACCGGGACGAATATAAGCAGACGCTCGGCGATAAGCGCGGTGATTTTCAGGTCTTACTGGTACACGAGTGGCTGCCTGCGGTGCTGACGCAAACGCCCCCTCAGGAGGTCAGCGGAGAATCCTGGTACCTGTTTGGGCACTGCACCGAAGTGACGGCGCTGCCGACGGCGCCTGCCCAGTGGGCTTCTATCTTCTCCCGGTTTGGCGCGAAGCTGGAAAGCGTCAACGTGGGCTGCTGCGGTATGGCCGGAACCTACGGCCATGAAGTCAAAAACCACGCTAATTCGCTCGGCATTTACGAGCTGTCATGGCATCAGGCGATGCAGCGCCTGCCACGCAACCGCTGTCTGGCGACGGGCTACTCCTGCCGCAGCCAGGTGAAACGGGTGGAAGGTAACGGCGTCCGCCATCCATTGCAGGCTTTACTGGAGATTATCGGATGATCTGGAAACGTGCGGTCACGCTGGAGGCCTTAAATGCCATGGGCGCGGAGAACATGGTCGGTTTGCTGGACATCCAGTTCACGCGCATTGGCGACAACGAACTGGAAGCGACGATGCCGGTAGACTGCCGTACTCATCAACCGTTTGGCCTGTTACACGGCGGCGCGTCCGTCGTGCTGGCCGAAACGCTGGGATCGGTGGCGGGCTACCTGTGTACGGAAGGAGAGCAGAAGGTGGTGGGTCTGGAGGTCAATGCCAACCACATCCGCTCCGTTCGCAGCGGGCGCGTGCGCGGCGTCTGCCGGGCGCTGCATGCTGGAAGCCGCCATCAGGTGTGGCAGATTGATATCCTGGACGAGCAGGATCGCCTGTGTTGTTCATCAAGGCTGACGACGGCCGTTGTGTAAAGTTTCCGGATGTCTTGCTTTTGGTCAAAAATTAGCCGCCTGATTGTGATATACTGGTCACGTTTTGAACATAAGCGAGGACATCATGGATACTGAAATAACCCCAACACAGCTGGCAATTGAATATTTACGTCGCGATAAAAGCAATCTGTCTCCCGCGCAGTACCTGAAAAAGCTGAAACAGCTTGAGCTGGAATTTACGGATTTGCTGGCGCTCTCTTCAAACGAACTGAAAGAAGAGATCTACTTTGCCTGGCGGTTGGGCGTTCACGTCCATTAAGCAGTGAAGAAAAGGCCGCAAGCGCGGCCTTTTTTGTGTCTGACAGTCAGTATCTGGCAGGCAGTTTGTTAATTTTAATCAGCCGGCCTTCTTCCATTTCGATGAACCCGCCCGTTTTCAGGTCAGCCAGGATCCGCATTACGCCGCTGCGGGAAAGCTGGGTTTTATCCCTGATATACCTTTCCGCCGTCACGCTACGTCGGTAGCTGTCATCTTCCTGCATCAGCAGCACGAGCTGCTGGCGAATCATCTCGTACGCGGTTGGCGCGCCTTTCGGCATGACGTTGTGATAAAGCCGGTTATAGACAAACATCAGATGATTAGAAAGCAGCCCCCACAGCGCCTTCTCTTTGATAATTTCAGCCACCCGCTCGGTCGTGAGCACACCAACCAGGCAAGGCGTTACCGTTCGAAGGTAGTCGGTAAAATAGATGTCCGTCAGGTTAGCGAGGCCAAACAGGGCGGGACTGCGCGCCGTCGAAAGCATCATGTCGTCGCTTCTTCTGTATATTGCGACCGTGCCGTCAAGAATTAAATAACACATGCTCTGCCCGTTTACCTGGAGATTAAGTTGCTCGCCGGGATCGGTTTTATGCGTGGTGCAGTGCGGCTGTAAATGAGAAATCAGTTCCTGAGCATAGGGAGATCCGCGATGCGATGGTTTGTCAGAAGACATAGCGTTAACCTGGAAAGAGACTGTACTCTCTATAGTGTCGCTCTTCTTTTCCACCTTCTCCAGAGATAAATACAGCCTCAGTATTTACGGGGTAAGTGATGGATCTCTACTAGAACGCCACGCTCCATGGTGATGTATTTCCCCGTCCGCAACTCCGCGAGGATCCGCATAATGCCACTGCGTGAAAGATAGGTGCGGCTTTTGATATAGGCTGCGGCGGTAATGTTTTGTCTAATGGCTTCCGGCTCCTGCATCAACTCAACCAGCTGAAAGCGGATAATGTCATAAGCCGACATTTGCGATATCTGGGCGCAATGTTCGTAAACGCGCGATGCGGTATAGATCAGCAGGTTTGAGAAGTGCTCCCATAAATTCTGTTGTGCGACAACATGATTGAAACGCGCCAGCGAAACGCTGGCCACCTCTGAGGTTTCCAGCGCTCTGACGTACAGGTGCTCAGACGATAACTGGCTGCTCACGCCGAGTATAAATGGCGCAGATTCAGAATTTAAGACGATACCGTCCCCGCGACGGTGCAACGCCACGCTGCCATGCAACAGTAAAAAGCATTGACGGGTATCGCCGGAGCAATAATGGATAATTTCTCCTCTGGCAATAATGCCTCTCTCCGCATGCGGCAAAACATTATCGATTATTTTTTCAATGTGCTTAAAAGGCTTAGCGCCGAGCACTGTTGATTTATCAATTTCTGACTCAGGCGCGAATCGGGTATTCATTTGAGACCTCACTGACTGATGCGATCATTTTTTGATCGGCATAAAGAATTATCTTAAAAAACAGCAGGTCAGGGAATGTTAGCAGCGAGTCTAATTATAGACTTATCTTTTTTTAAGTGTTAATTAATTGAAATTGCAACTTTTTTTGTTCAGGTCTAAAAGTAGACTGTGGACATTATTCTTAAGCTATTCCCGAGTGAATATGTTTTTTATTTGTTAAAAGAGGGTCTACAGCTAGACCTCAAAATTGATTGTATGCGGAAAAGGAGTTGTATAAATTTTGACTCGTCGGAAGGGGTTTAATTTCTGCAACTGAATGTCGGTAATAAATAGAGTAATACGGGATATAAAATTATGAATAAGAAATTGATGATGGCAATGTTAGCGGCAGGTTCTGTACTCACTATGACCAATGCATTGGCAGCGGCCGGTACCGTTAATTTTAACGGAAATATTCTGGATTCTGCATGCGACGTTGATGTGGCATCCCAGAATCAGGTGGTGGTATTGGGCGATTATTATAAAACGGAATTCCCGACAACCGGGGCGAGAACGGCTGCGACGCAGTTTAATATTATTTTGAAAAACTGTCCGGTAACGGTCACCAATGCAAAAGTCCGTTTTGATGGCACGCCGGATTTAACCAACGCCAGCCTGCTGGCGATTGATACGTCCGTGGCGGGAGCGGCTACCGGGGTGGCGATTAACCTGATGACGGCAGATAAAGCCGATCTGCCGCTGCACGGCAGCAACAGCTATACCTACGCACTCAGCAGTACGGCTGATAATACGTTGAGCTTCTACGCGCAGTATATTTCCACCGCGGCATCCGTTACCGCGGGCCCGGCTAACTCGGTCGCGAACTTCTCTGTGGTGTACAACTAAGTCAATGGCAGTAATTAGCAGGGGGCCGCCTGGCCCCTTGTTTTATGAGGTAAAAAAATGCGTTTTATCACCACAACGGGCCTGGTTATGGCGCTGTTACCGCTGACGTTAACATCCGCCAGTGCAGGAGTAATTATTGGCGGCACCCGTGTTATTTTTGATGGGGCTAAAAAAGAAGCGTCAATAAATATTACGAATCCTGATAACGGTCCTTATTTAATTCAGTCGTGGATAGATGTTCAGGATGAACAATCGGGTAAAGCGCCTTTTATTATTACTCCTCCGCTGTATCGGCTGGACGGCGGACAAAAAAACCTCGAGCGTATTGTCATGACAGGCTCTCTGCCTCAAGGGCAGGAGAGTTTATTCTGGCTGAACATCAAAGCTATTCCGTCAGCCTCTAAGCAGATGAACTCGCTGCAAATTGCCGTCAAAACGCGCATCAAATTAATTTATCGACCAGAGGCTCTTCGTGCGTCTACCCCCGAGGAGCAGGCCAATAAATTAACCTGGCGTCGTGCGGGAAATACCCTTCTGGTTAATAATCCAACGCCGTACGTTATCAATTTCAATGAAATTACGTTGGGTAATAAGAAACTTGACGATGTCACGTATGTGATGCCTTCGGGCACAGCCCGTTTCCCGTTACCGAATGGAACCAGTGGCAATACGCTGACGTTTAAAGTCATTAACGATTATGGCAGCCCTGGTGAATTACACCGGGCCAGTTTGTGATCCTTACGCGTTAATCAGGTGCTCGTCATGACAACGGCATTGAATACAATGCAGCCTGCGCGCCTGGCAATATTTATTGCCCTCGCGCTTGCTGGTGTCTCTCCCACACTGTATGCCAGTGAGACGTTTAATACGGAACTGGTAGAGCTGGATAATCCCGGAATGGGGAAAGCGGATTTATCTGCCTTTGAATCCGGCTCGCAGGCGCCCGGGACATACCATGTTGATATTATTCTTGACGATCGGCTGCTGGAAACGCGGGATATTCGTTTCATGGCAGTGAAGGATGCTAACGGCAGTGAAACGTTGCAGCCGTGCCTGAGTATCGGGCAGTTAAAAGCGTGGGGCGTGAAAACGGCGCTTTTCCCGCAGCTCGCCGCCGGGGAAGGTGAATGTGCCGATCTCAGGGCGATTCCACAGGCCAGCGCGGATTTCCAGTTTGGCGCTCAGCGTCTGGCGATCAGCATCCCACAGGCGGCCATAGACCTGCCAGCGAGAGGTTACGTTCCGCCGGATATGTGGGATGAAGGCATTACCGCGGCCATGCTCAACTACAGCCTGAGCGGGGCGAACAGCCGGGCAAGAAGCGGGCCAGGCACCCGCAGCGACAGCCAGTATGCAAACCTGCGGCCGGGGATCAACGTCGGTCCCTGGCGGTTACGCAACTACACCACCTGGTCCCGCGATGCGTCCGGCCAGGATAAGTGGGATAACGTCTACACCTTGATGCAGCGCGCGATTATTCCCCTGCAAGCCCAGCTTACGCTCGGGGACAGTTCCGCGCCTGCCGATGTCTTTGACAGCATGCCGTTTCGCGGCGTCCAGCTGGCGTCCGACGACGATATGCTGCCGGATTCCCTGAAAGGCTATGCGCCGGTGGTGCGCGGTATTGCGCGAACTAACGCGCAGGTCGTGGTGCGTCAGAATGGCTATCAAATCTACCAAAGCTACGTGGCACCGGGCGCGTTTGAGATCGCGGACATGTATCCCACCGGCGGCGCGGGCGATCTTGATGTGACGATCGTCGAAGCTGATGGCAGTGAGCAACATTTCACCCTGCCGTACGCTTCGCTGCCGGTCCTGCAACGGGAGGGACGCCTGAAATATGCCCTTACCGCCGGGCAGTATCGCTCGTATAACCGTAGCGTGGAGAAAACCTCCTTCGGGCAACTGACCGGAATTTACGGCCTCCCGCACGGCATCACGCTTTATGGCGGCGTTCAGGGGGCAGATAAGTACCAGTCAGCGGCTCTGGGGGTGGGCAAGAACATGGGCGATCTCGGGGCAGTATCCGCAGACGTCACTCAGGGCTGGTCAACGCCGGAACATACCGCGAAAACAAGCGGTCAGTCGTGGCGGGCCCGTTACAGCAAGAATTTTATCACTACCGGGACGAACTTTTCGATTGCCGGGTATCGCTACTCGACCCGCGGCTATTACGGGATGCAGGACGTCCTCGGTTCGTACGGCGACAGCAGCGCGCTTCAGGACAGGCGGCGTAACCGTGCCGAGCTGACGATGAGCCAGACGCTGGGGGACAATCTGGGCGCGCTTACCCTCAGTGCGGCGCGGGAAGATTACTGGAATGACGGTAAGTCGATGGCTTCGTGGAGCGTCGGCTATAGCAACTACTGGCACAACATCAGCTATGGCCTGACATGGACCTACAGCAAAAATGTCCGCTCAGCGTCCGAGACCCGCGACAGCCAAAAAAACGCTGACCACGACCAGCTTCTGGCGTTCAACGTCAGCATTCCGCTGGATAAATTTTTGCCGCAGACATGGGCTAACTATGGCATGAACGCCAGCAGCAATAACGGGACGACGCATAACGTCGGCCTGAACGGAGTGGCGCTTGAGAATAGTGCCCTGAACTGGAACGTCCAGCAGGGATACGGCACAGAGGGCGTGGGCTATACCGGCAACGTGAACGCGGATTACAAAGGCACCTATGGCGAAGTCACGGCAGGTTATGGTTATGACAAAAACAGTGAACGCCTGAATTACGGGCTGCAAGGCGGCATTCTCGCCCATGCTGATGGCATCACGCTTTCCCAGCCGCTGGGGGAGACCAGCGTCCTAATCAAAGCCCCTGGCGCCCACGACGTGGATATCCGCAATCAGCCCGGTGTACGGACAGATTTTCGCGGATATACGGTCGTGAGCAACCTTTCTGTCTACCGGAAAAACGATCTCACCCTCGACCCGGAAAATATGCCGGACGATGTCGAGCTGGAGATCAACACCCGCACGGTGACGCCGACGCGGGGAGCGGTGGTGAGAGCCGATTATCTGCCGAAGTCAGGACGCCGGGTGCTGATGACCCTGACCGACAACGATCGCGCCGTTCCGTTTGGGGCGGTGGTCACCCTTGTGGGTGATGACAGCGGCAGTTTTATTGTCGGCGATCGCGGTCAGGTCTATTTAACCGGGATGCGCGAGCAGGGAACGTTAGTCGCCACATGGGGAAGTCAGGCCAGCCAGCAATGCCGCGCTGATTTCACGCTGCCGAATCACTCAACGTACGGTGGGATCGCTGATATACGCGCCACCTGCCGTCAGGAACGCTAACATGAAATGTCTTAAGACGATGCTGCTGCTCTGTTTGCTCGCGGCGGCAAATATGGCTCGGGCCGGTACCTGCACCACCATCACCCCGCAGCTTTCCACCCTGTCCGTGGGGACGATCAACGTGCAGCGCGATGCGCCTGTCGGCACGGTAGTATTTTCCGGCGCGGCGTCAGCCACAGGCTCCTATCTTACCGGGTGTACGAATCCGCTGATGCTGGGATTCAGCATGCGCTACAACGGCGCCACGTTGAGCAGCTACGGCAACCATGTCTACAACACGAACGTCAGCGGGATAGGAATACGCTTTTCTTCCAACGGTTATTTTGAAAACCCGAGCAATACGTTCTCGTACAATGCGCAGACCTCCTATGTGGACTGGTACGGCGGGAGGATTGAGCTGGTGGTGACGGGTCCGGTCTCATCGGGGGCATTAACGCCGGGTGTGATTGGCGTCGTGACGCTTCAGGGAAGCGACGGCCTCTACCGTGACGGTCTGACCACGCAGCTCACCTCCGGCACCATCAATGCTCTGGCGTGCACGGTGAATACGGCCCAGCTGACGTTTCCTATAGGGGATATTCCCGCTTCGGCGTTCGGCTCCACGGTGGGCACCACGCCAGCGGGAGCACAGAACACGCAAAACCTGGGCCTGACCTGCGCCGCCGGAACCAATATTACGGTCTCGCTCAGTGGAATACAGAATCCGGACAGCGCCAATACCAGCGTGATGGCCTTAACCGGGCAGGGAAATGCCGGCACTGCGAAAGGGGTGGGGGTGCAGCTTATCTATAACGGTGCACCGCTGGTGATGAACAGCCGACTGTTTTTGCGACAGTCTGCCGGGGGGCAAGAGACGTTGCCATTAACGGCCCGATATTACCAGACGTTAACCCGCGTGGAGTCAGGTTCAGCGAATGCCTCCGCTACCCTTAATTTGACCTATCAGTAGCAGGTAAGAAGATGAAAATAAGATGCAGGACACTGCTGTTACTTGCCTTACTCAGCGGGAAGGTATGCTCCGCTGATAGCGTCAATATCGGTGTGACGGGAAATATCGTGGCGTCGCCGTGCATATTTAATGGCGGCAATAACAGCCTCGATGTCAATCTGGGCAATATTCAGGCAACCAATATGGCGACGCCGGGCTCAACATCGGATCCGGTGCCTTTCAGTCTGCTGTTTACCCAGTGCCCAACGGGAACGCAGAGTGTGACCGTCGCTTTCACCGGCAGCCCCGATCCCGAGGCGGGCGCGGACTATTTTATGAACAGCGGTTCGGCCACGCATGTGGCGATAGCCATGCGCGATGCCCAAACCGGTGCGCTTAAAGGAACAGGCTCCAGCATGACCCAGACCATTGCCGCGGACAGAACCGCGACATTGGCTATGCTGGCCTCGGTAAAATCCATGGCAGGGGGCGCCACGCCGGGAAGCATCAGTGCGGTTGTGGTGATGACGATGCAGTACAACTGAATGCCGGTAATAAGCCTTTTTTAAAGACGTTGGTGTGAACTATGTTAAATATTCTGATTCAGGAAACGGATCTGTTTTTTCAGGCTGGGCTACAGAGCTTTTTCGAAGATTTTTTTAAGCATAACTTTCATCGCTCCATCACTTTTCACCTGGCGCTGACCAATGAAAACGTCAGCCAGGCCGATATTATTGTTCTTTCATTATGTCAGGGGGAAACGCTGACCTGTTTTCCGGAGTTACTGGCCCGACAAAAAGGAATTGTGATAGGTCTCGTCGACGATGAGCTGCGCTTTTCGACGCTGCCTTCCTGCTTTCAGGACATTATTTTTCTTCCTCGGCGGGCATCGCTTGATCGTATAAGCGGCGTTCTGTTTATTGCGTGGTTCACGACGCAATTACCGGGTTACACCTGGAATAAAAAGACCTGTTTCGACTGCCAGCATAAAGGGTTATCCCGGCAACAAATTCGTATTCTGGTCAATTTTTACCGAGGGCTGTCGGTAGTGCAGACCGCTCAGGCGCTGGAGATGAGCGAAAAAACGGTCTTTACCCATAAATATATGATGATGCAAAAATTTAATCTGCGAAGCGATTACGAGCTGATCGTACTGTTGAGAAGGCTGATGGAGAAAAAGAGCCGGCCGAACCTGCTTCGCGATTACCTGGAAAATAATTATGCACAACAAATAGCCTGAAACGGCAGCGGATAGCTGGCCGGGCAGCGATAGCCGCCACCCGGCAAGCATTTAAACGTTAACCGCAGCGATCAACCGCGTCTTCATGGTCTGGTACGCGGAAGCCGCAAAATCCTCCGCCCAGCGCTGGTCCTCGATTGCCTCAAGCTGCACGGCGCAATACTTCGTTTCCGGCGTTCTGGAGATCGGGTCGAGATTATCCTGCGTCAGCTCATTACAGGCGCCAATCCACCACTGGTAGGTCATATAGATTGCTCCCGCATTGATGCGCTCGCTGATGCTGGCGCGGGTGATCACTTTACCCCGGCGTGAACGTACCCAGACCAGCTGGCCTTCGGCAATCCCCCGTTCATCCGCGTCGGCCGGGTTAATTTGCACCCGGCCCGGCTCGTCGGCCAGGCTTTGCAGCGCCGCGCAGTTCCCGGTCATGGAGCGGCAGGAGTAGTGGCCCACCTCGCGGACCGTACAGAGCACCAGCGGGAAATCCGCATCCGGGATTTCCGCTGGCGCGCGCCACGGTGCGGCAAAGAGCTGCCCTTTACCGCTCGGGGTATCGAACTGATTATCTTTGTACAGGTACGGCGTACCGGGATGATCCAGCGTCGGGCACGGCCATTGAACGTGACCCATCTCGCCCATTTTTTCGTAGGTCACGCCGTAGAAGAGGGGGCACAGCTCGCGCATTTCGTCCCAGATCTGCTGGTTATCCTCGTAATGCATGGGATAGCCCATTTCCGTGGCCAGCAGGCTGATGATCTCCCAGTCGCGCCTGACATTGCCGCTGGACTCAATGGCTTTGCCGAAACGCTGAAAGCCGCGATCGGCACAGGTGAACACACCGGCGTGTTCTCCCCATGAGGTGGCAGGGAGCAGCACGTCAGCCAGCTCTGCCGTTTTGGTCATAAAGATGTCCTGAACCACCACAAAATCGAGCGCCTCAAAGCCGCGGCGGACCAGACCCAGATCGGCTTCTGTCTGAAGCGGATCTTCCCCCATGATGTAATACGCTTTGATCTTACCTTCCAGCGCGAGATGCGGCACTTCGGTGATGCGCGTTCCGACGCGATCGTCCATCCGGTTGACATTGATTTTCCACGCATCAGCAAATTTCAGTCTGACCGCCGGATCAGTGACGTCCTGGTAGCCGGGAAACATATTGGGCAGAACACCCATATCGCAGGCGCCCTGAACGTTATTTTGCCCGCGAACCGGCCCCACGCCGACGGCAGGGCGGCCCAGATTGCCGGTCAGCAGTGCCAGGCTGGAGAGACCTTTCACCACATCGACCGCCTGACCAAACTGCGTGACGCCCATTCCCCACATCACCGTTGCTGAAGGCGCCGCTGCGAACATGCGCATTGCCTGACGAACATCCCGCGCGGGGATCCCCGTCAGATGTTCAACCTGCTCGGGTGCGTAATCTTTTACCGTCAGTCGGTACGCCTCAAGCCCTTCTGTAAAGCGAGCAACGTAGTTTTTGTCGTACAATTCCTCTTCAAGCAGGACATAGCCAAAGGCATTGACCAGCGCCATGTTACTGCCATTTTTTAACTGAAGATGAAGATCGGCAATGCGTGCCGTTTCAATATGACGCGGATCGCAGACAATGATTTTAGCGCCATTTTCACGTGCTTTAAGCACGCGTCGGGCGACGATGGGGTGAGAGTCGGCGCAGTTATAGCCGAATACCAGCAGGCATTTTGAGTTTTCAATATCGTTAATGGAATTGCTCATGGCGCCGTTGCCGAGGGTCTCCTGTAAACCGGCAACGGACGGACCGTGACAGACGCGGGCGCAGCAGTCGACGTTGTTAGTATTCAGCACCGCACGGGCAAATTTTTGCATCACATAGTTGGTCTCATTGCCCGTTCCCCGCGAGGAACCCGTGGTCATAATGGACCGAGGGCCGTACTGTTCTTTAATGCTTTTAAGCCTGTAAGCGGTATAGCGAATGGCCTCTTCCCAGGTAACAGGGGTAAAGGCCTCGCCTTTGCTGTAGCGGATCATGGGCTGCGTCAGGCGGGGGGTAAGCAGCTGAGTATCATTAAGAAAGTCCCAGCCGTAGAACCCTTTCAGGCAAAGCGTGCCCTGATTAGTTACGCCATCAGCGGCTTCGGCACGGATAATCCGATTATTTTTAACGACGAGGTTAAGTTTGCAGCCTGCACCGCAGTACGGGCAGACGCTGGCGATTTTTTTCATCAATAACAGACCTGTTAAGAAATGAAGCAATGTTTACTGGAAAGCCCAGTCCCTTAGCGGACTAAGCAGGATCCATGCCACATTCGGCGTGCTTGATTAACAGGGCGTTAGAGGAGAGAGGGCGTGTCATCGTCAGTCCGTTCGTCAGAATTGACGATGACACGCTATCCGAAGAGATGGGAAGAGAGAGGCGTTAAAGATCGTCCATGGTGTAACCGACGACAATTTCCAGCGTCTTGCGGATCACATCCGCCTTAACGACATCGTCGGTGGATTCCAGCGTCTGGATCAGCCAGAGAATGATCGCTTTGTTGGTCAGATGACCTTCGGAAGCAAGAACACAACGAACCGCAGTCGAAAAAATGGCAGACTCTTCAGCAAAGCGATCGCCTGCGTGACGGAAATACTCCGACAACGCGCTATCTAAAAAGGCGGAGTGGTATTCGGGTTGAAGCTGAATATTTTGTCTCATTTGTTCTCACCGTAGCTGTAAAGTTGTAGTCAATGTATCTTTTTGGGATCGGACGGTTTTCCATTTCCAAATAACGGCACTACATTGTCTCGGTTATTTTTGAGAGATCCCTCTCTCTGAATTCGTCCTTGTGCGGTTCTGCGACCTTTAAAAGCGACCGTGCCAGAGCTGATTTCAGCTATCACCCTCGCTAATGTCTCCCGCCGCTGGGGATCCGTCTCACAGGCTTGCATGTTACGCAGACGCTGAACCAATCCCTCGGTCGTTACAGGACCGCGCTCCTTCAAAAGTGAAAGAGCGGCTTCTCCAATAAGCTGGTCGATCAGTCTGTCCGCATCACTGCTGTTCATAACATTAACGTTCGAAGAGCAGGCCAAGAAGCATGTGATAATGATGCTCCTCTTCCGGGCCATTGGCCTTTTCAAGGCGACTTAACAGTTTTGTGCAGAGCGATTTGCGATTCAGATTCCGCCCGTCGCTAAGGATTTCAACAACAACCTGACCCAATGTTTCCTGTTGGGTTGGAAGCGCGGCTTTTTCGAAGTACTGCGCAATTGCTGTTGCTGTGTCTGCGAGGTGTCCGTTCTGCTGCATGTTTCGCTCCTGTAAATTTTCGTAATCAGTAACGTTACATTTAAGGTATACATAATTTTCAAATCTGTACATTAAAAATGTACAATTTTTTAAATATTTTATAATATATTTGATAAAGTATATATTTATCATATGGTTATATGTATACAGCTTACTGCTAAATTCACAAAATATATTGTACAATTCGAAGTGGCGTTGCAGAGTTGTACAAGCCCGGAAAAGGCGCAAAGAAGACATGTAAATTGTTGAGATGTAAATTATTTATTGGGTAATTAATGTGCTATAACAGAGTTCTCCCCACGTGTTTTCGTGGTCACCCCCTCAATCTTCAGGATTAGCATGCTCACAACCATTATTTACCGCAGTCATATCTGCGAGGACGTTCCAGTGAAAGCGCTGGAAGACATGGTCGCTGCTGCAAATTGTAGAAATCGCCAGTTCGATGTGACGGGGATTTTGCTGTTTAACGGCACACACTTCTTTCAGTTACTTGAAGGGCCCGCTGATAACGTTAAGGAGATCTATCAGCTCATCTGCCGTGACCCACGGCATCACAACGTGGTCGAATTATTAAGCGATCACGGGCCTTCAAGACGTTTTGGCAACGTAGGTATGGAGCTCTTTGACCTTCGTCAGTACGACACCGACGAAGTGCTACAAAAGGTACTCGATAAAGGCACAACCCGCTATCAGCTGACCTATAACGATCGCGCCCTACAATTTTTCCGCACCTTCGTTGAGGCCACTGAAAAAGCCAACTACTTTGAGCTGCCTCCGGCTGACGCCTGGGAGTTTGTCACCGAAAACACGCCATTATCCTCCCAGCCAACGGTAGTGGCAAAGGGCGCGGACTGTAGTTTCGCATTTCAACCTATCGTCGATCCGTTTATGCAGCAGGTGGTTTCCTGGGAAGCCCTGATCCGCACGCCGTCCGGTGAGTCCCCGGAAAGCTACTTTGCCAACCTGTCGCGTGAGGCGCTGTACGAATCGGATCTGAAGAGTAAGCAGGTGGCTTTGTCGATGGCCAGCGCGCTGGGCCTACAGACTCAAACGTTGTCCATTAATCTGTTGCCGATGACGCTGGTCAATGTTCCTGGCGCCGTCGATTTTTTACTGACGGCAATTGAGGCGAACGGTTTTGTGCCGGAGCAAATTGTGGTCGAGTTCACCGAGAGCGAGGCGATCTCGCGCTTCGAAGAGTTCACCAGCGCGGTCAGACAGCTTAAAAGCGCCGGGATCAGCGTGGCCATCGATCACTTTGGCGCGGGATTCGCCGGTCTGCAACTGCTGGCCCAGTTCCAGCCGGACAGAATCAAGATCAACCGTGATTTGATTGCTAACGTGCACAAGAGCGGCCCGCGTCAGGCAATCATTCAGTCAATCATTAAATGCTGCGCCTCCCTGGAAATTCTGTTCTGTGCGGTAGGCGTAGAGCTAGCTGAAGAGTGGATGTGGCTGGAATCTGCCGGGATTTCTCAGTTCCAGGGTCACCTTTTCGCCAGCCCGCGTCTGGGGGGCATTCCGGCGATTGCCTGGCCCGAGAAAAAGTACGATTTATAAAAAACCTGTACGTAACTGTTAAAAGTGACCTGTACGTACGGCTAAATTTATACAACAATATATTAACGAGTGAGTGGTTCTTTGAGCCATTCACTTGTCTCAGAACGAGGAGTTAGTTATACAAATGATTTGTACAATCTGATAAGGTTGGTTTGGTTAGGTATGGAAGTATTGTGCGTGAGGGAGTTAATGGCCTATTACAGTATCGGCGAAGTGGCCGAACGATGCGGTATCAACCCCGTTACGTTGCGTGCCTGGCAGCGCCGTTATGGATTGTTGAAGCCGCAGCGAAGCGAAGGGGGCCATCGTCAGTTTGACGATGAAGATATCCTGCGTATCGAAGAGATCAAACGCCTGATGAAAACGGGTGTTTCGGTCGGTAAAGTAAAAGCGCTTCTTGAAAATACAGAAGTGATGACTCAGGGGAACTGGGCATCGTTTCAGGAAGAGATGTTAACCGTTCTGCGCTATGCCAGCCCGGCAAAACTGCGCGCCAAAATCGGCGAGTTCCGCCGTGACCATGCGATGGATGTTCTGATAGATAACATCATCACCCCTGTGCGGCAGCGAATGAACCAGGACCAGAATACGGTGCGTCACATGGCGAGCCTGCTGGACGGTGTCCTGATTGAGTTTGCCGTTGCAAGCCTGGGTGAGTCGCGAAAAAAAGCAGGTAAGGATGCGCTGCTGATTGGGTGGGAGTGCGACGACCGTACGCATTTGTGGCTGGAAGCGGCCCGTCTTGCCTACAAAGGCTGGCATATCGACGTGCTGGCTGAGCCGATTGATTCTCCACGTCCTGAACTCTTCCCCGGACAAAAAATCTTCGTCTGGACCGGTAAAGCGCCTACGCCTCGTCAACAGGAGCAGCTCGACCACTGGCGTGAACAGGGTTTCGCCGTTTCGATCCATCACTGATGTTAAGGGGGCCAACGGTAAACCGCCAGTGCGGGATTTTGCCTTCTGGCGATACGACAGGGGTATCCGCGAAGATGCATAGCATCAGTACCCCTGTCATATCGTCGGTTTATTCCATCATCAGGTTGTCTGAAATATTCATACTGGCCACGGATTCAACTTTCCACACGCCATCTTCCTTGACCATGCAGTCAATCACGGTGTGATCCCGCTTTTTGCCGAATGAGATATAAACCTGCATACAGGCGGCATCGTAATCCAGCGCCCGCGCACTGACGATGCCCCAGTCATCTTCATATCCCTGAGCCTTGATGAACATATCGACGTCAGGCACGTCATATTCATCTGGATCCAGCTTATCCATGGCTTTGAGTTTGCTGATAGTTTCGCGGGTTACATATGGCCTCAGCGCTTCATAGTTTTTCAGGGGCTCTTTCCCGATAATAATTTGCGAGATGTACCACTTATTAAACTGAAGGGCAGCGGATACCTCAGGGGGGAACTTCTGTGCAGCGGATGCGAGAGTGGGCAGAAACAGGATCGCCAGAATTATTTTTTTCATGTCAGTCATGCCTGTAAATTGCATATGCTGGCTTTAATTCCCGGTATTCCTTTCCCGGATACATTGTTCGCTGAACAAAATCAGAGTACCAGACGCCGTTCCCACCATAGATGCAAGCGTGGCCATATGGGTGGTGCGCAGTGGGCTGGATCACCGCCACATCGCCCTCAACAGGCTCACCGTAAACCTGGTGGAAACCCGCCAGAATTAAATTGCTTTTCATATCCTTAGCATAATGCGTGTTCTGTAGATTAGCACCGCCGGCGCGAATGGATTTCGAAACAAATTCTGCACATCTTTTCTGGCTATACTGACCTGCATGCTGGCGAGCATGAACTGCGGCTTTATGGGCACTCCACATAATTTAATCCCTTATTGAATAAATGGTTAACAAGGGAAACATTACGCCGAAAAGGGATGAGTTTATGTAATTAATCATGATCGGAATTTAACCACTATCAGACTGATAAATAATGGTTAACTCATCCATCAAACGTCTTTATGCGCGCCCAGGTAAGGCAAAAAAGGATTAAAAAGAACCTGGCTTAAGGGGGAGGCATACGTAAATAATGTATTTGGTGCCTGGGCGTACTTTAGCTATTTTAAAAATAGGTATTTCCAATACAATTTTTATCATTGCCCGCCACCTTACCGCCTTTCTTATGAAATGCATTATTTATCAATGCATTGAACAAATCTAACCATCCCATCCGCATCCCGTCACAGGGTCTATGCTTAATGAAAGTAGCCAAAAAGGGCGGTTTAGCCCAAAGCCCCTGCTCGCAGGGGGTTGAAGTGATAATCGTTATCACTAACATGGTGTTATGCCCTGGTGGCTTATCAGATGAGGTGGACCTATGGAACTGCATTCAGAAACCTTCAATCCGGCCGATTTTGCCTGGCGTGGCTTAACGCTGACGCCCGCGGCGGCGGCGCATATTCATGAGCTGGTGGCAAAAAATCCCGACATCCTCGGCGTACGCTTAGGCGTTAAGCAGACTGGCTGCGCGGGATTTGGCTACGTGCTGGATACCGTAACCGAACCTGAAAAGGACGATCTGGTCTTTGAAACCGACGGTGCAAAGTTATACGTCGCACTACAGGCGATGCCTTTTATCGATGGAACCGAAGTCGACTACGTTCGGGAAGGTTTAAACCAGTTATTCAAATTTCATAACCCGAAAGCCCAGAACGAATGCGGCTGCGGCGAAAGCTTTGGGGTATAGGCGGTACTATGTCTCGTAATACTGAAGCAACGAGTGATGTAAACACCTGGAGCGGCGGACACCTCAACTATAAAGAGGGTTTCTTCACGCAGCTGCAAACCGATGAACTGGCGAAAGGCATCAACGAAGAGGTCGTGCGCGCCATTTCGGCGAAACGTAACGAGCCGGAGTGGATGCTGGAGTTTCGCCTGAGCGCATTCCGCGCGTGGCTGGAGATGGAAGAACCCCACTGGCTGAAAGCGCATTACGATAAGCTGAACTATCAGGATTATAGCTATTACTCTGCGCCCTCCTGCGGCAGCTGTGATGATACCTGCGCCTCGCAACCCGGTGCGGTACAGCAAACCGGTGCCGAGAACAGCTTCCTGAGTAAAGAGGTGGAAGAGGCGTTCAATCAGCTCGGCGTGCCCGTGCGCGAAGGCAAAGAGGTGGCGGTAGACGCCATTTTTGACTCCGTCTCGGTGGCAACCACCTACCGTGAAAAACTGGCGGAGCAGGGGATTATTTTCTGCTCCTTCGGGGAAGCCATTCACGATCACCCGGAGCTGGTGAAAAAGTACATTGGCACCGTGGTACCCAGTAACGATAACTTCTTCGCGGCACTGAATGCGGCGGTGGCGTCAGACGGTACCTTTATCTACGTGCCGAAAGGCGTGCGCTGCCCGATGGAGCTCTCGACCTATTTCCGCATCAACGCGGAAAAAACCGGCCAGTTTGAACGCACCATCCTGGTGGCCGATGAAGGCAGCTACGTTAGCTACATCGAAGGGTGCTCCGCTCCTGTGCGCGACAGCTACCAGCTGCACGCGGCGGTGGTGGAGGTCATCATCCATAAAGATGCGGAAGTGAAGTACTCTACGGTACAGAACTGGTTCCCGGGCGACGGTAACACCGGCGGTATTCTGAACTTCGTCACCAAGCGTGCGCTGTGCGAAGGCGAAAACAGCAAAATGTCCTGGACGCAGTCAGAAACCGGCTCCGCCATTACCTGGAAATACCCGAGCTGTATTCTGCGCGGCGACAACTCAATCGGTGAGTTTTACTCCGTGGCACTGACCAGCGGTCATCAGCAGGCCGATACCGGCACCAAGATGATCCACATCGGTAAAAACACCAAATCGACCATCATCTCCAAAGGGATCTCTGCCGGTCACAGCCAGAACAGCTATCGCGGGCTGGTGAAAATCATGCCGACGGCAACCAACGCGCGTAACTTCACCCAATGTGACTCCATGCTGATTGGCGCGGACTGCGGGGCGCATACCTTCCCGTATGTCGAATGCCGCAATAACAGCGCCCAGCTTGAGCATGAGGCAACTACGTCACGTATTGGTGAAGATCAGCTTTTCTACTGCCTGCAACGCGGGATCAGTGAAGAAGATGCGATTTCAATGATCGTTAACGGCTTCTGTAAGGACGTGTTCTCTGAACTGCCGCTGGAATTTGCCGTTGAAGCCCAGAAACTCCTCGCCATTAGTCTTGAACACAGCGTCGGTTAAGGAAAGCACATGTTAAGCATTAAAGATTTACAGGTTAGCGTGGAAGAGAAAGAGATCCTGCGTGGCCTCAATTTTGACGTCAAACCGGGTGAAGTTCACGCCATCATGGGGCCAAACGGCTCCGGGAAAAGTACGCTTTCAGCGACGCTGGCAGGACGCGAAGATTATGAAGTTACCAGCGGCTCCGTTGAGTTTAACGGCAAAGATCTGCTGGAGATGTCGCCGGAAGAGCGTGCCGGCGAGGGCATCTTTATGGCCTTCCAGTATCCGGTGGAAATTCCGGGCGTCAGCAACCAGTTCTTTCTGCAAACCGCGCTGAACGCGGTGCGCAAGTATCGCGGCCTTGAGGCGCTGGATCGCTTTGACTTCCAGGATCTGATGGAAGAGAAGATCAAGCTGCTGAAAATGCCGGAAGATCTGCTGACCCGCTCGGTAAACGTGGGTTTCTCCGGCGGTGAGAAGAAACGTAACGATATTCTGCAAATGGCGGTTCTGGAGCCAGCGCTGTGCATTCTCGATGAGACCGATTCAGGGCTGGATATCGATGCCCTGAAGATCGTTGCCGACGGGGTGAACTCCCTGCGTGATGGCAACCGCTCATTTATCATCGTGACACATTACCAGCGAATTCTGGACTACATCAAGCCGGACTATGTCCACGTGCTTTACCAGGGACGCATTGTGAAATCCGGTGACTTTACGCTGGTTAAACAACTGGAGGAGCAGGGTTATGGCTGGCTTACCGAACAGCAGTAATGCACTTCAGCAGTGGCACCGGCTGTTTGAAGCGCAGGCTGGAGCGCGCTCTGAACAGGCTCAGCACCATCTCCAGCAGATGCTGCGTCTCGGTTTACCGACGCGTAAACATGAGAACTGGAAATATACCCCGCTGGATGGCCTGCTGAACGGCGAGTTTGTCACCCGTCTGGCGCAGGTCAGCCCCGATCAGCGCGACATGCTGGCGCTGAGCGTGGATGCCGTGCGTCTGGTGTTTGTCGACGGTCTGTTCCGTGCGGAGCTGAGCGACAGCGTGCAGGAGAGCGGGTTCGATATCGTCATTAACGATGAACGTCAGTCGCTGAACGCGCCTGTTCAGCCTGAAGTCTTCCTGCACCTGACAGAGAGCCTGTCACAATCTGTCACCCATATTCGCGTTAAGCGTAACCAGCGCCCGGCGAAACCGCTGCTGCTGATGCATATCACCCAGGGCGTTGCGGGTGATGAGATTAACACCGCCCACTATCGCCACCATCTTGAGCTGGCAGAAGGGGCGGAGGCGACGGTGATCGAGCATTACGTCAGCCTTAACGACACCCGTCATTTTACCGGTTCGCGTCTGACGATGAACGTGGCGGCCAATGCCCAACTGCACCACATCAAGCTGGCGTTTGAGAATCCGCTCAGTCACCACTTCGCCCACAACGATATTCTGCTGGGCCAGGATGCCGCGGCGTACAGCCACAGTTTTCTGCTTGGCGGCGCGGTGCTGCGCCACAATACCAGCACCCAGCTGAACGGTGAAAACACTACGTTGCGTATTAACAGCCTGGCGATGCCGGTGAAGTCAGAAGTGTGCGACACGCGCACCTGGCTTGAGCATAACAAAGGCTACTGCAACAGCCGTCAGCTGCACAAAACCATCGTCAGCGACAAAGGACGTGCGGTGTTCAACGGCCTGATCAACGTGGCGCAGCACGCCATCAAAACTGACGGGCAGATGACCAACAACAACCTCTTGCTGGGACGTCTGGCAGAGGTGGACACCAAACCACAGCTGGAAATCTATGCGGACGACGTGAAATGCAGTCACGGCGCGACGGTCGGGCGTATTGACGATGAGCAGATGTTCTACTTGCGCTCGCGCGGGATAGACCAGCAGGCCGCGCAAAAGATGATTATTTACGCCTTTGCGGCTGAGCTGACGGAAGCGCTGCCCGATGGCGGACTTAAACAGCAGGTGCTGGCCCGTATCGGTCAGCGACTGCCTGGAGGCGAAGCATGACATTTCCCGTAGAGAAAGTCCGGGCAGATTTTCCGGTACTGACCCGTGAAGTGAACGGTCTGCCGCTGGCCTATCTCGACAGTGCGGCCAGCGCGCAAAAACCAAATCAGGTGGTGGATGCGGAAGCCGAGTTTTACCGCCACGGTTATGCGGCGGTACATCGCGGGATCCACACCCTGAGCGCCGAGGCGACCCAGCGCATGGAAAACGTGCGCACGCAGGTTGCGGCCTTCCTCAACGCGCGTTCGCCGGAAGAGCTGGTGTTTGTGCGTGGCACCACCGAAGGGATCAACCTGGTGGCTAACAGCTGGGGTAATGCGCAGGTGCACGCGGGGGATAACATCATCATCACCCAGATGGAGCACCACGCCAACATCGTGCCCTGGCAGATGCTCTGTGAGCGTGTGGGGGCGCAACTGCGGGTGATCCCCCTGAATGAAGACGGCACGCTCCAGCTGGAAAAGCTGGACGCTCTGCTGGACGACAGAACGCGGCTTGTGGCGGTGACCCACGTTTCAAACGTGCTGGGCACGGAAAATCCGGTGGCGCTGATCGTCGACAAAGCCCATCAGGCCGGTGCGAAAGTGTTGATTGATGGTGCCCAGGCGGTGATGCACCATGCGGTTGACGTTCAGGCCCTGGACTGCGATTTCTACGTCTTCTCCGGGCACAAGCTGTATGGCCCGACGGGCATCGGCGTGTTGTATGTGAAAGAGGACATTCTCCAGGCCATGCCGCCGTGGGAAGGGGGCGGGTCAATGATCGCCACCGTCAGCCTGACGGACGGCACAACATACGCCCGTGCGCCCTGGCGCTTCGAGGCGGGTACGCCCAACACGGGCGGGATCATCGGGCTGGGCGCGGCCATTAGCTATGTCTCTGAAACGGGGCTGGCGGCGATTCAGGAGTACGAACAGCTGCTGATGCATTACGCCTTGCAGGAGCTGGTCAGCGTCCCGGACCTGACCTTATATGGTCCTGCTGACCGTCTGGGTGTGATAGCCTTCAACCTCGGCAAGCATCACGCCTATGATGTGGGCAGTTTCCTTGATAATTACGGCGTCGCTGTGCGTACCGGGCATCACTGCGCGATGCCGCTGATGGCGTATTATGAGGTACCGGCCATGTGCCGCGCATCGCTGGTGATGTACAACACAACGGAAGAGGTCGACAGACTGGTGGCGGGATTAAAACGTATTCATCAGCTGCTTGGCTAACGGAGAGGCGAGAGATGGCAGATTTGCCGGACAGAGATAAATTGCTGCGCAACTTTGGGCGTTGCGCGAACTGGGAAGAGAAATACCTTTATATCATCGAACTGGGTCAGCGCCTGCCGCCGCTCAGCGAAGAGGCGCATAACCCGGACAACATCATTCAGGGCTGCCAGAGCCAGGTCTGGATCCAGATGCAGCAGACGGATGATGGCGTAATCGATTTACAGGGTGACAGCGATGCCGCCATTGTGAAGGGGCTTATTGCCGTCGTATTTATTCTTTATCACCAGATGTCGGCGCAGGATATTGTCGCCTTTGACGTTCGCCCGTGGTTTGAAAAAATGGCCTTAACCCAACACCTCACCCCGTCCCGATCCCAGGGACTGGAAGCGATGATCCGCGCCATACGCGCCAAAGCCGCAATCCTTAGCTAAACTGACAGAACAGCATTCATTCTGTTTCGCGGGGTGGTTTCCACCTCGCTGGTTTTTCAGCTTTCTGACGTTTGGTCAGTGAATAAGGAATCTCAGCATGAAGCGCGCGTCTCTAATAACTCTATTACTCCTTGGTTCGCTCAGTGCTGTTAATTCAGCCAGGGCGGTTGATTATCCTTTACCGCCCGCAGGCAGCCGCCTGATTGGGCAAAACCAGACATACACCATTCAGGAAGGGGACAATAAACTTCAGTCTATCGCTCGTCGGTTTAATACCGCCGCACAGCTCATCCTTGAAACCAATAATACCATTGCACCGGTGAATCCTGCGCCAGGAACGGTCATTACGATCCCTTCCCAGATGCTACTGCCGGACACCGAGCGTGAGGGCATTGTGGTGAATCTGGCGGAGCTGCGTCTTTACTTCTATCCGCCTGGCGAAAATATCGTGCAGGTCTATCCGCTGGGTATTGGTCAGCTTGGGCTGGAAACACCGGTCAGCACCACCCGTGTGAGTCAGAAAATCCCTAACCCTACCTGGACCCCCACAGCGGGCATCAGAGCGCGCTCACTGGCCCAGGGAATTAAACTGCCGCCTGTGGTACCCGCAGGGCCAAATAACCCGCTGGGGCGCTTTGCGCTTCGTCTGGGTATCGGGAATGGGGAATATCTTATTCACGGCACCAGCGCGCCGGACAGCGTAGGGCTGCGGGTCAGCTCGGGCTGTATGCGGATGAACGCGCCGGATATCAAAGCGTTGTTTGAGCAAGTGCGCGTCGGCACGCGGGTGCAGATTATCAATGAGCCGGTGAAGTTCTCCGTCGAGCCGGACGGCAAACGTTATATCGAAGTGCACAGGCCGCTGGCGCAGGCAGAGGGCGAAAACCCACAGACGGTGCCGTTCACGCACTCGGCGGCGTTTACCGCTTTTGCAGCGGAGTCAGGTAGCGATAAAACGCTTATCGATAAAGCCCTGGCGCGCAGAGCCGGGATCCCGGTTGCCGTTTCAACAGGCAATGGTTCGTCAGCCAGCAATTCTGTCCTGTCGGTTCAGAATAGTCGTGTCTCAGCGGCGGTGGCGGAAGACGAGGGAGAGAAAGCGCTTCAGTAGAGGTTTGACTAAGGCAAAAAAAATGGCGCACAATGTGCGCCATTTTATTAACAGGTACTATTACTTACGGTATTTAGTAGCCTGGTTGTCCAGACGCTGGTTAGCGCGAGCTGCGTCGTCTTTAGCAGCCTGAACGTCGGAACGCATTGCGTTCACGTCGTTGCTCAGCTGGTCAACTTTAGCGTTCAGAGTCTGAACGTCAGAAGACAGCTGATCGATTTTAGCGTTGCTGGAGCAACCTGCCAGCAGAGTAGAACCCAGGATTACCGCGCCCAGTACCAGTTTAGTACGATTCATTATTAATACCCTCTAGATTGAGTTAATCTCCATGTAGCGTTACAAGTATTACACAAAGTTTTTTGGGTTGAGAATATTTTTTTGATGGGATTACGCCTATTTTTGATCGTTCGCTCAAAGAAGCAACGAAATCGGCAATTTTGACGAAAAAGCTATGTTAAAAAAGGCATTTTTCATCGGATTCATCTTAGATAAATCGCGATTAAATAGAAAAACCCGATTTGCTTTTTGAATAGTTCTGGTTAAAGGCGGGAATAAAAAAAGCGCCCCGAAGGACGCTTTTTAACAAAACAATAATTTGTTCGTGAAATATTACAGCACGTGGACAGATGCCGTGTTGGTGGTGCCGCTTGGAACCAGCGCGCCAGAAACCATAACCACCACGTCGCCTTTCTGAGCCAGGCCACAATCAACCAGTTCCAGAGCCACTTCTTTACCCAGACGATAGAAATCATCGGTAGAGGCAATCTCTTTCACCAGGTGTGGGATCACGCCTTTGCTCAGCACCAGCTGACGCGCAGTGGTTTCGTTGGTGGTCAGCGCCAGAATGGTCGCATCCGGGAAGTATTTACGCACGGCACGCGCAGATTTACCGCCCTGGGTCGCCACGACAATCAGCGGGGCTTCCAGTTTCTCGGCAGTTTCTACCGCACCACGGCACACGGCTTCGGTGATGCGCAGTTTACGGCTGTCGTTGTTGTAATCCAGACGGCTTTTCATCACGCGGTCGGTACGCTCACAGATGGTCGCCATGATGCTGACCGCTTCCAGAGGGTATTTCCCTTTTGCAGATTCGCCAGACAGCATAACGGCATCGGTACCGTCGAGGATGGCGTTCGCAACGTCGCCTGCTTCAGCGCGGGTAGGGCGTGGGTTTTTGATCATGGAGTCCAGCATCTGCGTTGCGGTGATAACCACTTTACGCGCGCGAACACATTTCTCGATCATCATCTTCTGCGCGAAGATCACTTCTTCAACCGGGATTTCAACGCCCAGGTCGCCACGCGCTACCATGATACCGTCAGACGCTTCGAGGATTTCGTCGAAGTTGTTCAGGCCTTCCTGGTTTTCGATCTTGGAGATGATCTGGATGTTCTCGCCGCCGTGCGCTTTCAGGTGCTCACGGATCTCAACCACGTCAGAACGTTTACGGATAAAGGAGGCAGCAACGAAGTCCACGCCTTGTTCGCAGCCGAAGATCAGGTCTTGTTTGTCTTTTTCAGCCAGCGCTGGCAGAGCAATGGACACACCCGGCAGGTTGACGCCTTTGTTTTCGCCCAGATCGCCGTTGTTCAGCACTTTACAGATAACTTTGTTACCTTCGATAGCGGTCACTTCCATGCCGATCAGGCCGTCATCTACCAGCACGGTGTTGCCAACAGACAGGTCGCTGGTGAAGCCTTCGTAGGTCACGGCAACGATTTCGTTATTACCCACAACGGATTTGTCGGTGGTGAAGGTGAAGGTCTGGCCCGCTTTCAGGGAAACGTCGTTACCGCCTTCCAGTTTGATAGTGCGGATTTCAGGACCTTTGGTGTCGAGCAGGATTGCCGCTTTTTTCCCGGTCTTGCTCATCACGTTGCGCAAGTTCTGGATACGCTGACCGTGTTCAGCATAGTCGCCGTGGGAGAAGTTCAGACGCATCACGTTCATGCCGGCATCCAGCATTTTGCTCAGCATCTCTTCGGATTCGGTTTTCGGGCCGATAGTACAAACAATTTTCGTCTTTTTCATGACAGTCTTAGTCTTTAAGTTGGGAAGGATATGGAAATCTCGCTCCGGGGGCGCACCGCCGCGGAGTCAAACCTGTGTTGCGAAAGAGTATATGACACGCACTAAGAATAGGTGACATCAAATGAGCGTGCAGAAGAAAGTGTGCCTGAGTGCCAGCCCAACGAAGGAGAGGAGAAGTTGTACGTTGTTTTTTGTATTCCAAGCGCTGAAACCATTCACCAGGGATTTGGCGCGCATTATACGCTGATTTACAGTAAAAAGGAAAATGGAAACAGCGTTTCAAAAACAATCTGTGCAGATTCACATAAGTTTGTTATCAAGGCGTTAAGGCCTAATGTCATCTTATGACGGCAGGCGCAACGCCCGCCGTTTTTTGCTCACTTTTTCAGCGCTTGTTTAAGGTCGGCGATCAAATCCTTCGCATCTTCAATCCCCACCGACAGGCGGATAAGCTGCGGCACAATGCCGTTTGCAAGACGCTGCGCCAGTGGAATGGAGGCGTGGGTCATGCTGTAGGGCTGGCTCACCAGACTCTCCACACCGCCAAGGCTTTCCGCCAGGGTAAAGAGCGTAAGATGACGGATCACCTCTGTCGCGCGCTGCGCATCGCCTTTAATCACAACGGAGATCATGCCGCCCGGCAGCGCCATTTGTCTGCGGGCCAGCGCATACTGGGGATGTGACGCCAGCCCGGGATAGAACACGCTGTCTACCTGCGGATGCTGCTCCAGCCATTGCGCAATCGCCAGCGCATTGGCGCTGTGCTTCTCAACGCGCAGTGAGAGGGTGCGAATGCCCCGCAGCGTCAGGAAGCTGCTGAACGGATCCAGAACGCCGCCAATCGCGTTTTGCAGATAGCCCAGACGCTCCGCCAGATCCTTATTCGACCCCACAACAGCCAGCCCGGCAACCACGTCTGAATGACCGTTGAGATATTTGGTGGCGGAGTGGACCACTATGTCGAACCCCGCCTCCAGCGGCCGGTGAATGACCGGGGAGGCGAAGGTATTATCCGCCACGCTGATCGCATTATTGCGCCGGGCAATGTCCGCGATGGCCTCCAGGTCGGCCAGTTTCAGCAGCGGGTTCGTTGGCGTTTCCACCCAGATCATGCGCGTGTCCGGGCGAATGGCGGCCTCAAGTCCGGCTACATCGTCCGGCTTAACCCAGCTCACCTGTAACCCGGTGCTGCGCTTGCGCACGTTTTCGATCAGGCGATACGTACCGCCATACACGTCGTCAATGGCGACGATATGGCTGTCTTTATCCAGCAGTTCGAGCATGGTGGAAATGGCCGCCAGCCCTGACGCGAAGGCGTACCCGCGCGTGCCGCCTTCCAGTTCGGCGATGGCGGTCTCCAGCGCGTGGCGGGTTGGGTTGCCGCTCCGGGAGTATTCGTAGCCGGTATGTTCACCCGGTGCCGGTTGCGCAAACGTCGACGTGGCGTAAATTGGCGGCATCACGGCGCCGTGCGGGTCGTGATACTCACCGCTGTGAACGCTGAGGGTGGCCAGGTTTTTCATCTTTTGCTCCTTTTATTTTGTCAGGCGGTTACGCCAGGCGGTGAGTACGTCACTGCGTGTGATCAAACCCAGAAAGCGGTTTTCGTCATAAATAATCGCCACCAGGCCACGGTCAAAGATGGCGTACAGGGCGCTCTCCGGGGCCTGCTTATCCAGATATTCAACCTGACGCGTCATGGCCGCCGTCACGGGGAGTGAGAAGCGATCGGCATCTCCCCCGATGTGTCGCAGCAGGTCCCACTCATCGATGATGCCGACGACCTTGTCGTTATCGAGCACCGGCAGCTGGGAGATGTCGTACAGGCGCATGCGGGCCAGTACGGTGGAAAGCGTGTCGTCCGGGGCGGCAGTCACCGTCGCGCCTTCATCGTGGCGCAGGGCAATATAGTCCGAGAGATCGCCTGCCTGCGGACGCGAAATCAGCCCCTGCTGACGCATCCAGTCGTCGTTGAACATCTTCGAGAGGTATTTATTGCCGCTGTCGCAGGCGAAGGTGACCACCCGTTTTGGCGTAGTCTGCGCCTGGCAATATTTCAGCGCCGCCGCCAGCAGCGTGCCGGTGGAGGAGCCTGCCAGGATCCCTTCCGTTTTTAGCAGATCGCGGGCGGTGGTGAACGCCTCGCGATCGGTAATGCGCCAGGCGCGGTTAACCCCCTCGATGTGCGCCAGCGGAGGAATAAAGTCTTCGCCAATCCCTTCAACCAGCCACGAGCCGGCATCGTGATAGCGTCCGGTCTCAACCTGGTCCGCCAGTACCGACCCGGCCGGATCGGCAAGCACAAATTCCGTCTGCGGCGAATGTTCTGCAAACCACGCCTGTAAGCCGCCCAGCGTACCGCCGGACCCCACGCCGACGACGATGGCATCGATCTGGCCGTCAAGCTGTTCAAACAGTTCCGGTGCGGTAGTGGTGCGATGCGCCAGCGGATTGGCCGCGTTACTGAACTGGTCGATATAAAACGCGCCTGGCAGTTCGTTCGCCAGCCGCCGGGCATAATCCTGATAATAGGCCGGATGCCCTTTGTTCACATCCGAGCGGGTCAGCACGACCTGCGCCCCTAACGCGCGCAGGTGGAAAATCTTCTCGCGGCTCATTTTGTCCGGCACCACCAGGATCAGCGAGTAGCCCTTCTGCGCCGCAATCAACGCCAGCCCCAGGCCGGTGTTCCCCGCCGTAGCTTCAATAATGGTGCCGCCGGGCCTTAGCTGGCCCGTACGCTCGGCTTCGTTAATCATCGACAGCGCGACGCGGTCTTTAATCGAGCCGCCGGGATTCTGGTTTTCCAGCTTCAGAAACAGCGAGCAGGGGCCGGTGTCCAGCTTGTGCAGCTGGATGAGCGGCGTACGGCCAATCAGTTCGGTGACGGAGTGGTAAAGCGTCATGGTCATGTCCTGTGAAGAGGTGATGACCGGATGATAGAACCATGAAATTTTCTCAATAAAGAACGTTTCACCAGGTTTAAGAACAGAAAGGAATAATCCTTGAGTTTTCAGATGGAAAGAAAGCAAGACGTAAAGTTGTCCGGATGTGAGGATGGCTAAATCCGCATAAAGTGCTGCAAAATTAGCCGATTTCGCCGGGTGAGTGTGACCTGATATGCAAATGGCAGATAATTATTGCTGATATTCATCTAAATGCTTTTTCACCCGCCAGTTCGCTGCTTATTCCGCAGAATTATAAGAAATTCTTTTTTGGTCATTTAAAAGCTGATAACGGCTGTTTACTATCTTTTGGACATCCATACTGCTAAACCGCTATATGCGTAACGGATAACGAATAAGAATGATCGTACTCAGCAATATTTCGAAGGTCTTTGACAACGGAAAGCTGGCGCTGACAGCCGTTGATAACGTCAACTTGACGATAGAGCAGGGACAGATTTACGGGATCATCGGTTACAGCGGGGCCGGGAAAAGTACGCTGATCCGTCTGCTGAACGGTCTGGAAAAGCCCAGCGCCGGCAGCGTCACCATTAACGGTCAGGATATCTCCGCCGCGAAGGGAGAAGCGCTGCGTCAGGCACGCCTGAAAATCAGCATGGTGTTCCAGCACTTTAATTTGCTCTGGTCGCGCACGGTGAAGGAAAACATCGCCTTTTCAATGCAAATTGCCGGTGTGCCAAAAGCGCAAATTCAGGCTCGCGTTGCCGAGCTGGTGGAGCTGGTCGGCCTGAAGGGACGCGAGAATGCTTACCCGTCGCAGCTGAGCGGCGGGCAAAAACAGCGTGTGGGCATTGCCCGCGCGCTGGCCAATCATCCGGACGTACTGCTGTGTGATGAAGCCACCTCGGCGCTGGATCCACAAACCACCGATCAGATCCTCGATCTGCTCCTGGACATTAACCGTCGCTTTAACCTGACCATCGTACTCATTACGCATGAGATGCACGTGGTGCGCAAAATCTGCGACCGCGTGGCGGTTATGGAGAACGGTAAGGTGGTGGAAGAGGGGGACGTACTGAGCGTGTTTACGCATCCGCAGCAGCCGATCACCCGGCAGTTTGTCCGCCAGGTGAGCCAGTACGCGGAGGAAGAGACCTTCAATACCGAACTGGCAAACGATCTGGAAGGTACGGTTATCAGGCTGACCTTTACCGGGCACAGCACGCATAAACCGATTGTGGGCGAACTGACCCTGCGCTACGGCCTGCCGTTTAACATCCTGCACGGAAAAATGACCCAAACCGCTCACGGCGTGTTTGGTCAACTCTGGGTGCACGTCGTGGCATCTGATGAACAACTGAACAATATCCTCGCCGACCTGCAGCACAGCGATATTGAAGGCGAGGTGATTAAACATGGCTGAGAATCTCTTTCCGCATCTCAAGTGGGATCAGCTCTGGGCGGCGACGCTGGAGACGCTGTACATGACCGCGCTTTCCGGCGTGGCGACGTTTGTCCTGGGGATCGCGCTCGGTCTGGCGCTGTTTTTAACCGCCCGCGGCGGGTTATTCCACAACCGCACGGTCTACAGCGTGATGTCGATTGTGGTGAACGTGTTCCGCTCGATTCCGTTCATCATTCTCATCGTTCTGCTGATCCCGTTCACCAAGACCGTTGTGGGGACCATTCTCGGCGCTAACGCTGCGCTGCCCGCCCTGATTGTGGGCGCGGCGCCGTTCTACGCCCGTCTGGTCGAGATTGCCCTGCGAGAAGTGGACAAAGGGGTCATTGAGGCCACGCGTTCGATGGGCGCGCGGCTGAGCACGTTAGTGTTTCGGGTTTTACTGCCGGAATCCTCACCCGCACTGGTTTCAGGTATGACGGTGACGCTGATTGCGCTGGTGAGCTACAGCGCAATGGCAGGGGTGATAGGTGCCGGCGGTTTGGGAAATCTGGCTTATCTGGAAGGATTCCAGCGCAACCATGGTGACGTCACGCTGGTGGCAACGGTGACCATTCTGATCATCGTGTTCATTATCCAGTTCTGCGGCGATGCCATTACTTCACTGTTAGATAAACGCTAATAAATACACACAGGAACCACATCATGAAAAAGACACTGACACTGATCGCCGCCGCAACCCTGAGCGCCCTGAGCTTTGCCTCCTGGGCGGACACGCTCACCGTGGGGGCGTCCAATACCCCCCACGCGGAAATTCTGGAGCAGGCTAAGCCGATTCTGGCGAAGCAGGGGATCGATCTGGAGATTAAACCCTTCCAGGACTACATACTGCCAAACACTGCGCTGGCGGGGCATGACATTGACGCCAACTATTTCCAGCACATCCCTTACCTGAACAGCGTGCTGAAAGATCACGCGGGCGATAAGGATTATGATTTTGTCAGTGCGGGCGCAATCCACATTGAGCCGATCGGTATCTACTCCAAAAAATACAAGTCGCTGAAGGATCTGCCGGAGGGCGGCAAAATCATCATGCGTGATGCGGTTTCCGAGGAAGGGCGTATTCTCTCCATCTTCGAAAAAGAGGGCGTGATCAAGCTGAAGCCGGGCATCGATAAAGTGACCGCGCGCATCAGCGATATCGTGGAGAACCCGAAAAAGCTGCAATTTACCCCTAACGTCGAAGCGTCTCTGCTGCCGCAGATGTACAACAACGACGAAGGTGCGGCGGTGGTGATCAACGCCAACTACGCGATTGATGCTGGCCTGGATCCGGTCCACGATCCAATTGCGGTTGAAAGCGGTGAGAATAACCCGTACGCCAACATCATTACCGTTCATCGCGGTGACGAGAAGAAGAAGGATATCGTCGCGCTGGTGAACGTGCTGCACTCCAAAGAGATTCAGGACTGGATCCGCACCAAATACAAAGGCGCAGTGATCCCGGTAAACAACTAATCGACTGATTTTCCAGACGAAGCCCGGCGAACAACACGCCGGGCTTCTTTTTTGTATCCAGCCGACGAATGATTTAAGCTGACGGTTTAGGGCAACGGAGTGATGGCAATGGGCAATGTGACCAAAGACGAAGCGCTGTACCAGGAGATGTGTCGGGTGGTAGGCAAGGTCGTTCTCGAAATGCGTGATTTAGGGCAGGAGCCGAAACATATTGTCATTGCGGGCGTTCTGCGTACCGCGCTGGCGAACCAGCGCGTTAAGCGCAGTGAGTTGACCACCAAAGCGATGGAAACGGTGGTTAAAGCGCTGGCCGGCTAACGCGCCAGCGCTTCGCGAGCAGCTCAAGCGAGCAGCAGAGCAGGTAATAGATCACACCCGTAAAGATAAAAATGGCCGCCGGGTAAATTTGCACCCGGTTGTTGACCTGTCCCGCCACCGTGGTCAGTTCAGGAACGTTCACGATAAACGCCAACGACGTATCCTTCAGCAGGCTGATAAAAATCCCCACCAGCGACGGCAGAATATTTCTCAGCGCCTGCGGCAGCAGCACACGCCACAGCGTTTGCTGCGTACTGAACCCTTGAGAAAGCGCGGCCTCATTCTGGCCCGACGGTAGGGCTCTCAGTCCGGCTAATACCGAATGCATCACCGCAGCCGCGGTAAACCAGGCCAGCGCCAGCGTGACGGTCGTCGCGCCAGGGAGATCCCTGCCGGTTATCAGCGGCAGCAGATACCACATCCAGAATATTACGAAGATCAGGGGGATCCCGCGAATCAACTCTGCCCACGCAAACAGCGCACTGCGCACCACACCGGGATAGCGCCAGGCGACGCATGCCAGCACAATCCCGCCGGGCAGGGCAAGCGCGGCGGCGCCAGCGGCCATCAGCAGTGAGAGCAGTACGCCGCCGGGTTCTCCCGCAGTCGCACGTCCCCAAAGCAGATAATCCAGGTTTTCGACAATAACGTTAAATCCGGGGATCATGATTTTTCCTCCCTGAATGGGGGCCGAGGCGCACCAGCACGCTCCCCGTCACCATCCCGGTAAGTAAGTAGAGCACCGTACCGACGGTAAAGGCTTCCAGGGCATGGGCGTTGTAACTTTCTATCTGGCGAACCTGGTAGGTCAGTTCGGCGAAGCCAATTCCGCTCGCGAGCGAGGAGAGCTTCATCAGGTTAAGGTACTGGCCAACGACGGGTTGCCAGGCGTTAGCGAGTCCCTGTGGCAGAAGAATGTAGCGAAACAGACGCCATGAGGAAAATCCCTGGGCGAGCGCCGCCTCCCGTTGCCCGGCAGGTACGGAACGCAGCCCCGATTCGACTTCTTCAATTAAAAACGCTGAGGTAAATACGCCTAACCCCCAGGCAGAGCATAAAAACTCGGGCGTAAACCACCAGACGTCACCGGGCAAAATGGACCAGCTGTGGTCTGCGTTCACCGCGTCACGCAGCCCCTGCGGCAACCCGTTCCAGGCGGCGAAATACCAGAACAGCAGCTGCACCAGCAGCGGCGTATTGCGAAACAGCGATACCCAGCCGCTGACGAACGACGTCCCGAGACGTCCCCCGGAAAGCCGCAAAAGCATAAAGAACAAGGCGAGCAGGCTTGCCAGCATAATCCCCGCCAGCGTCACCCACAGAGTGGTGAGAAATCCGGAGAGGATCCAGTGCAGGGGCTGTCCGGCCAGCACCCCCTGCCAGTCCAGAGCGGGCATTACAGTTGCTCCTGACGCAGCGGATCCAGCACTTTTTGCAGGAACCGCCTCGCACGCGGATGCGACGGTTGGTTGAAAAATTGCGCCGGGGACGCGGTTTCCAGAATGTGTCCACCGTCGATAAAGACGATTCGATCGGCAATTTCCCGGGCGAACTGCATCTCATGGGTGACGACAATCATGGTGATCCCGCTGTGGGCAAGGGCTTTCATCACCAACAGCACTTCGCCAATCATCTCCGGGTCGAGTGCCGACGTTGGCTCGTCAAAGAGAATGATTTGCGGCGACGAGGCCAGAGCGCGGGCAATCGCCACGCGCTGCTGTTGTCCGCCGGAAAGTTCAGCAGGGTAGCGGTGCGCCTTCTCCAGCATGCCGACCTTCTCCAGCAGCGCCAGCGCGCGCTCCTGGGCGGGCAGGTGTTTCCAGCCGTGAACGTGCTCCAGTGCCAGGGTGATGTTCTGGCTGGCGGTAAGGTGGGCATAGAGATTGAACTGCTGGAACACAAACCCGACGCGGCTGCGTAACTGACGTAGCCTGCTGCCGGAAAGCTGTCCGGTCGGCTTGTGGTCGACCAGAATCTCCCCGCCGCTCAGGCTTTCAAGCTGGTTGATAAGCCGAATCAGGGTCGATTTTCCGGAACCCGAAGGGCCGAGAATGGCAACCACTTCACCCGGCATGATGGTGAGATTAATGTCGGTTAAAACCGGATGGTCGCCGTAGCGTTTGTCCACATGGCGAAACTCAACGCTGGCCTGTTCCAGACGTGAAAAATCCGCGGCATTGGCCGCGGAGTGCGAAAATAAACCTGAGAACATATTACCGGGCTTCTATTTTAAAGTTACGAGGCTGTGGAGCAGGGGTGCCTGGACCGAACCAGACGTCATAGATTTTTGCCGTCTGGCCGTTTTTCTCCAGGTTAACCAGCTCATCGTTAACGGCTTTCAGCAGCGCCGTTTCACCCTTTTTCACCCCCACGCCAATCTCTTCTTTACTGAGCAGGTCGGGCAGGATTTTGAAGTCGGCTTTATCCGGCGCCTGCGCCAGCAGACCAGCCAGAATGGTGCTGTCCTGGGTAATGGCCTGCACGTTGCCATTGCGCAGTGCCGTCAGCGCCAGCGGGATGTCATCGTAAGAGAGGACGCGGGACTGCGGAAAACGCTGGTGCAGCGCCTGTTCACCCGTCGTACCTTTTACGGCGCCAATGCGTGCCCGGCTATAGTCATCAAGCTTGTCCGGTGATTTTACCGGGACCAGGAACTGCTGGCCGGTGACGAAGTAAGGCGTCGAAAAATCAATGACCTGTGCGCGTTCCGGGGTGATGGTGATATCCGCCACGATGAGATCCGCTTTTCCGGACTGTAGCAGCGGAATGCGGTTAGCCGGATTGGTGGCGACCAGTTCAAGCTTGACGCCGAGCGATTTCGCCAGCGCTTCGGCGAAGTCCACATCGTAACCCACGATCTCATGCGTTTTGGCATCAATCGAGCCAAAGGGTGGATTAGCATCAAATGTGGCCACTTTCACCACGCCTGCTGCCTTGATATCCGCCAGCCGATCGGCCTGCGCCTGCGCTGAAACCAGGCCCCAGGCTGCCACTAATCCCAGAACCTGCGCCCGTTTTTTAAACCCTTTCATTTTTGCAGCCATAGTCATACGCCATCCCGTTGTTTTTGTTTTACCCCGTTACGCTCCCATAAGGGAAAGCTATCGCCAAATAAGAAATCGTTCTTTGCTATGTGAAAAAAAGCATGAGTGAACAAGGTGTTAAAGAAGAGAGCAGACGGTGGGGCGCTATTTGCAGATCCTGCACATCGACAGTCGATTTTGATATTTCCCCCGGGCGCAATTTGGGTGTTTAACTGAGGACAGGTTAAGCGAGAAGGGTAATGACGATGAAAAAATGGATAAGCACGTTACGGCGGTTTTTTGCGCCCCGACCAGCGAATGCGGAGAACAGCGCGCAACGTGTTCTTGAGTCAATACTGCCTGTCGCCAGCCTGTATGGCGTGGACGTAGCCAACATCGACCCGGAGTGGTTCCATGATAAAACGTCACGCTGAACTGCGCCGGACGCGCGAAATGTACTGGAATGAGTTGTGCGTGGTGTCTGTAAAGCGAGGATGAAGGGAAAAATACCCAGGCTAATCCTCGGTAATTGATGGCCGTTTTGTTACCACTATCTCCTTTCACAGATGGAGATAATAATGAAACGGACAGTATTAACCCCCGCGCTTTCTGCCACCGCACTTCTGCTTACCATGCAGGCGGCACACGCTGGTCCACAGGCACATGTTGTATGCAGTTATTCCCACACCCTCGGCGATGATGCCATTATGATGTTCGGCATGCCCAACGAGGCTATGCTGCACGATTTTTTTGGTAACGTGCATACGGATGCTTACTCCAGCCGTGAATCGCTGCGTACCCAGGAAAAGACCACCTGCGATAACAAAGCAGACAGCTCGGCCTACTGGGCTCCGTCGCTAAAATTGCCGGACGGAACGGTGGTCAAACCCGCCTATCAAAAAACCTATTATCAAGCATCGAACGTTGACGCCTGGCCGCTGCACCCGTTCCCGGCGGGGCTGTCGCTGCTGGCGGGCGATCACCACGGCACCGCGCCAAATCCGCATATCACCTTTTTATGCGCCAATGGCAAGGGTTACACCACCAGAACGGGTGAAGTCTGCGGCTTACGCAAGGCGAAGGATGCCGTGCAGTTTAATATCGGCATTCAGTTCCCGAACTGCTGGGACGGGGTCAACCTGAAGCCCGCCCACGGCCTGGCTAACGCCACCTACGATACGAAAGGACAGTGTCCGTCCGCCTTCCCGGTGAAGATCCCGACGGTGAACATGAATATTGCGTACGTGCTCCCGACAATTAGCTCTCTGGATACCAGTAAAGTCCAGCTTTCCCTCGACCCCATCATGCATGGCAGTGAGCGTGAAGAGCGGTGGGGTAGCCTGTATACGGCACATGCTGACTTCATGAACGGCTGGACGGAAGATGCCGCGCGCTTTATGACCGACCTGTGCATGAACCGCGGAATGGATTGCGGCACCACCGTGCCGTATGGTTATTCAAAAGCGAAGGCCAACGTCTGGCTCAGCAGCATGGAACCCGCACTTTCACAGCCCGATCCCCAGGTCTTACTGGTGCAGGATAACTGGAAGAACGGTGGACGCACGAAAAACAGCGAAACATTGTCGCTGGTGAAGTTCCATATTCCACCGCTGCCTGCCGGACAGGATCCTGCCCAGTTTAAATACCGCGTAAGAATTTTTGGCGGGAAAGTGGAAACCAACGGCGCGGATCAAATCTTCTTCTATCCGGCGAGTAACGACTGGGATCCGGCCACCGTAAGCTGGCATTCACGGCCGTCCTGCAACTACCGCTCGGATGCGGTGCTTTACCTGAACCACTCCCGCGAATACCGGATGGTGGACGTGGATAAAGCGGTGCGTAAGGCGCTGGCAGAAGGGAAAACCGAAATTTCGTGGTATATCGGCGGCGATCGTCAGGGAAATCACTATCAGTTTGAGACGGGCTCATCTCCCCAAAGCCTGATCCTGATGCTGACCGGGTTTAGCAAAACGCCGGAGATCTGATATCGGGTAGCAAAAGGCATCCATAAAAAAAGCACCGGGGAGCCCGGTGCTTTTTCTTCAGATCTTGCAGGCATCGCCGCAGTCGTCATCGGCGACAATCGCCTGGGCTTTTTTATCCGCATCGTCGAGACGTTCCGCGTTGCGCTCTTCTGCTTCATCCAGCCCGTTAAAGACTAAGTTATCGAGATCAATTTCCATGTGCCACCTGCGTTATTCAGTTTTTGATACTGGCACAGTATAAGTCAAAAAAAGCGGGCCAGGCACCCCTCAGCACATATGGATAATCCCTGCCATACTCAGTGCTTTATTGCTGAGGAAAGCCGATGATTACACTCTGTAAAACCTGCGGTACCGCTTACGATGAACAGCCCAAAAACTGCCCGATTTGCGACGATGAGCGCCAGTATGTCCCGGTGACGGGCCAGGCATGGACGGACTTCGACAGCCTTACGACCACGCACACCAACAAATGGCAACAGCTGGAGCCGCAGCTGTTCAGCATCAAAACCGTTCCCGCTTTTGCCATCAACCAGCGCGCGCTTCTGCTGCGTACGCCACAGGGCAATGTTCTGTGGGACTGCATCGCCAATCTTGACCCGGCGACCAGAGCGTTAGTTGACGCCCTCGGGGGCATCAGCGCGATCGCGATTTCGCACCCGCATTACTACACCACCATGCAGGAGTGGGCCGCCGCGTTTAACGCGCCGATCTACCTGCACGCCAGCGATCGGCAGTGGGTGATGCGTGACAGCCCGGCGATACGCTTCTGGGAGGAGGACGCCCTGGAGATTATGCCTTTGGTGACTCTGCTGCGGCTGGGCGGGCATTTTGCAGGCGGCACGGTGCTGCACTGGCAGTCAGGCGACGGTGTGCTGCTGGCCGGTGATATTTTGCAGGTTACACCCGGAAAAGACGCCGTGTCGTTTATGTGGAGTTATCCGAATATGCTGCCGCTGCCTGCCCGCACCGTTGAGTCGGTGATCGGCCGACTGACCGGGAAAACGTACCAGCGCCTGTACGGGGCCTTTGAAGGACAGAACATCCCGGTGAACGCAGATGAGATCGTGCAGCGGTCGGGCCAGAAATATATTGCTTGTCTCCGCTAAGACGCGGTGGTTAAATTTTACGAGTGTGATCGCGATCATACCTAAACTAAAACAGATAAAAGAGAAATGGCTATGCAACATATCATTGAAGGTTTTCTCAGCTTTCAAAAAGAGATTTTCCCGCAACGTAAAGAGCTTTTTCGTAGTTTAGCGTCCAGTCAGAATCCCAAAGCGCTGTTTATCTCCTGCTCCGACAGCCGTCTGGTTCCGGAACTGGTTACGCAACAGGAGCCAGGACAGCTCTTTGTCATTCGAAACGCGGGCAACATTGTGCCTCCGTTCGGGCCGGAGCCTGGCGGTGTCTCTGCGACCATCGAATATGCGGTCGTGGCCCTGGGCGTGACCGATATCGTTATTTGCGGCCACTCCAACTGCGGCGCGATGAAGGCGATTGCTGACAACGCCGATCTGGAGCCGATGCCGGCCGTTTCCCACTGGCTGCGCTATTCTGATGCGGCAAAAGCGGTGGTGGAGAAGAAAACCTGGGATAAGCCAATCGATAAAGTGAATGCGATGGTGCAGGAAAACGTCTTTGCGCAGCTGAGCAACATCAAGACCCATCCGTCGGTGGCGGTAGGCCTGCGCAACAATGCCATTCGCCTGCACGGCTGGGTATATGACATCGAAAGCGGCAAAATCCTTGCCCTGGACAAGAACACAAAATCGTTCGTGTCGTTGTCGGAAAACCCGGAAGTCTTCTTCGAGTAATCCGACACCGCAGGGCAGGGAAGCCCTGTTAAAACTCCATGTAAGGTAACTTCCTTCGCACCCCCGACGCAGGTTTTCCAGCCGCTTTCGCCATCGCTTTACCAATTTCAGCGCACTCAGACAAACCCTGAACAAACGGATGATCGTGCATCAGCCAGGGGATCGCCCCAAAAGCGATACGCCCCCGCAGTGATGCCGGCGCCAGCAACGTATAGTCTTCCCCCACGTCCGGAACGTCATCGCCGGTTCCCGCAAGCTGTTTACGCAGGGTGGGGAAGGGAATGTCCTTGTTTCTGAGCGGCTTTTGTCCGCGCGCGTCGATAAACACGTCGAAGCGGTAACTTTTTTTTGCCGTGGTGATGACGGTCTGATCGCTGCCGATATCCAGGTCGTAATCATCACCGAGTGCGACCACGCTAATGATCCCTGCCTCGCGCAGCGCCAGTAACCGGCGGATAGACTGCGGTGGAATGGCGGCATAATTATCGATAAACACACGCTCCAGCCCGGATTTAAACCGCTCTCTGTCATGCTCATTGAGTGAAGGGACGATGGCCTGTACCACTTCATGCAGACGAAGCACGGTATAGCGCCAGGCAACGGTGCGTTTTTCGCGCTTGTTGCGCTCCACTTCTTTCAGATTCGCTTCGGCCCAGGTGAAAGGACCGTGCTTTTTACGATCCTCAAACCAGGCATCACGGAGCGTGTCGGCATTCAGCGTGCCGAGCGCTATCGCCTGACACCATCGCGGATCGGCCAGCTCAAGCTCTTTCACCATCAGCGCAAAGATGCGGTCAAGCAGCCCATCCGGGCCTTTGTCGATTTCGCTTGCCACCACACAATCCGTTAACACCGACAGTGGTTCATAAGGGATAGGGCAGTAAAAATCGGCCTCCGGCAGAACGCCCGTGCGGGACATCAGCATGATTTTTAGCCCTTCGCTGCCTTTATTGACAACGAACTGCTTCCCGCTAAACCGGCCATGCTGCATCACAACCGCCATTGCAGCGTCCAGCCCGCTGAGGGATGTACCCATGATCCCCACTTCACAGGCTCGGACCTCCGCGTCCATCAGCCCTGACCATGGGCTTGGGAAATATGCGCGGGTGGTTTCATCTTCATCAGGCCAGACGTGGCCGGTGGCAACAACCGCAAGATCAAACCGCCTTGAGAAAGGGGCATCGTTCACTGAAAGGGCCACGCCGTCTGCATCAGCCTTAATATCAGTGACTTCTGCGTTGGGGTGAACCTCGATATGAAACCCAGCCTTTTTCGCCTCGGCAGCGACAGCGAGAAACCGGTCGTGGAAATATTCACCCAGCAGAATACGGGGCAGAAATTGCCGGTCGTGCAGCTTCTCACTGTCGACGTTATAGCGGGCAAGGCGGGCCGCATTCTGCTGTTTGAGCCAGTCCAGGTAAGTGATGAAAATGGGCGGTATTTCAATACTGGCGATGTTCGCCAGCATCAGCCGGGAATTATCCTCGTCGCTGTAGGGCATTCCGACACCGGGTTGGTCTGCCTTTTCGAAAACGGTGATCGAAATCGTCGCTGCGTTGTTAAGAAGTGAGTAAAAGGTGTAAATCCCTGTTGGGCCTGAGCCGATAATGGCGATTTTTTTCATCGAAAGCGTTCCTGCGTTTCTGAACCATACAACAAGCGTAGCAGGAGAAAGGCTAAGTCATTCAATGAAGGGAGAAATTAAGACGTTTAGAAGAGGGGATGTTGCGCCCCTTCCTGAATTTATGGGAAAGTCAATTCAATTGACCCTGCTGATTAGATATAATTCTGCCTGATTTTCTGAAAGGAATAACTGTTTGGTCCCAGGTTTATCGATTATCTGTATGTGATAGGGGTTAAAAAAAGAGATAGGATATTTAAATATATAGTGGGGCCAATATTATCCTTATTTTTTATAACTGTGAGTGATGGAATAGTCCGTGGCTGGACTATTCCATCACTTCGATAAAGTAACAAAATAATCTGGTAGCCAACCTTTGAGCAACTTTTTGTCAGGCTCACAAAAAGCGCGCAAGGGCATTTCGGCAGGCCGCTACGCGGCGTTCTTTTTTATTCTTATTGGTGGAATATTCTTAAGAAAAGTCCAATTGTAGATCTTTGATCTGAAAAGTTGATTTAAAATGGACATTTGCTCTAATATGGCTTTGTAAACAAACGTCACTCACTTAACATTTATTTCTTTTAAAGAAAGGGATTGCTATGGCCGATTCATTCCAGAATGAGGTGCCCAAGGCACGCATAAATTTAAAGCTGGCTCTGCATACAGGTGGCGCGCAAAAGAAAATCGAACTGCCGCTTAAACTCCTCACCGTCGGTGATTTCAGTAATGGAAAAGAGAATCGCCCATTATCGGAAAGGGAGAAAATCAACGTCAATAAAAATAACTTCAACAGCGTACTTTCGGAATTTAACCCGGAAGTGAATCTGACGGTTCCTAACACAATGGCCGGGGATGGCTCGGAAGAAAGCATAAAACTGAATTTCTCCGATATTAAGGATTTCGAACCTGAACAGGTTGCCCGCCAGATCCCCTAGCTCCGCGCCATGCTGGCCATGCGTAATTTATTACGCGACCTCAAATCCAATCTTCTTGATAACGCCACTTTCAGAAAAGAACTCGAGAAAATTCTCAAAGACCCG